>JACMMQ010000206.1 GCA_014378955.1 Clostridia bacterium | reverse complement strand
GGGAATGGTAAATTTTATTCTAATTATCAAAGGAGCTGTTGTTTTTTGCATACCTTCCAAATCACGGGGCTTAAGCGTGCTTCACATATTCACTTTATCGGGATTGGCGGCATTAGCATGAGTGCGCTAGTTGAAATCATGCTAAAAAACGGTTTTACCGTCACTGGCTCAGATGCAACCTTGACTGCGCTCACTGACAAACTCAGTGCAAAAGGTGCGAAAATATACAAAGGTCACGCCGAACAAAATATACTGGGGGCAGATTTAGTGGTCAACACCGCTGCCGTCAAAGCGGATAATCCAGAGATGCAAGCGGCAAAAGCACAAAATATTCCCGTGATTGAACGTGCCGTATTACTGGGCGAAATGATGAAAAAATATAAAAATGCCGTTGCAATATCGGGCACACACGGCAAAACTACCACCACCGGGATGGTTTCAGAGGTCTTTTTACAAGCTGATTTAGACCCCACCATTTTAATTGGTGGCGAATTAGACAGCATCGGTGGCAATGTGCGCATCGGCGACCAACAGTATTTTGTCACAGAAGCATGTGAATATGTCGATAGCTTTTTGCAATTCCATCCTACGCACGGCATTATCTTAAATATCGAAGCGGATCATTTGGATTATTTCAAGGATTTAAACCACATTGTACATTCCTTTCATCGCTTTGCATCCATAATTCCTTTAAATGGCGCACTGATTGTCAATGGCGATGATGCGGCCGCATTAAAAGCGAGTGAGGGCTTATCCTGTCCTGTGCTGACCTTTGGCATAGACAACCAAGAAGTTGACTTTTCAGCAAAAAAAATTCGGTATACAGATGGGTTGGCAAGCTATGACTTAAAATTGCCCGATGGTACACGCTTACCTATCACGCTTTCGGTTGTGGGTAGACATAATATTTTAAACAGTGCCGCAGTTGTGGCTTTGGCATTGCAATTAGGCATACCCACTGAAACCATTCAAGTGGGACTTAAAAACTTCGGGGGTACCCATCGCCGCTTTGAGCATTTGGGTAAGGTGAACGGCTTTACATTGGTGGACGATTATGCGCACCACCCCACCGAGATTACCGCTACTCTAACAGCGGCCGCAAACATGCCCCACCGCAAGCTGTGGTGCATTTTCCAGTCACATACCTATACGCGCACAGCCGCATTGCTAGATGCGTTTGCAAGCAGTTTAAAGGCAGCAGACCACGTTATCATCGCCGACATCTATGCGGCTCGTGAAATCGACCACGGCGTTGTGCATGGGCGTGATCTCGTAAACCGCATTTTAGCACTTGGGGGTCAGGCTACTTATCTAGGTGAATTCGTTTCAATCGCACAGTATATCTTACAGCATGCACAACCAGATGATTTGGTCATTACGATGGGTGCTGGGAACATAGATGAGGTTGCAAAGCTTTTACTTGCACAACGATCGGTGTAAATAAATAATAAATATGGGATTTGAAAATTTGCTCTTGACACACTCTATCGTTTATGTTAATATATTCAAGCAAGTCAATTTCCCACATGCCGGAGTGGCGGAACTGGCAGACGCACAGGACTTAAAATCCTGCGGACTTAATCATCCGTACCGGTTCGATTCCGGTCTCCGGCACCAAAAACCCATTGATATCACAGGCTTTCGCCTTTATGTCAGTGGCTTTTTTTATGCAAACATACATTATGCGCAATATCTTTCTAACGCTTTTTCTAACGCATTTATAAATTAAACTTCCAATGTAGTTTCTAACACATTACCCATTTCCACTTTTGATGAGTGTTGTATGTGTCCATATATATTCCCTGTAGTTGAAATAGAAGAATGTCCTAACCACTCTTGAATTTTTTTAATGTCAAAACCTTCAGCAATTAACATACTTGCACAAGAATGT
>JACMMQ010000205.1 GCA_014378955.1 Clostridia bacterium | reverse complement strand
AGTTTTTGTCCCCTTTTTTCAAAAAGGTTTGCAGGCATAGCCTGCATGGGCGATGACCACGCCACCTTCGTGGCTATGAATGCAAAAAGCGCATTCATTTGGTCAAATAGATGAAATATTGCTACGCAATATAAGGGCAGCGCCCACTTCGTTCCACACTAATTCAATTTCAAATATTTAATTTGGTTTCTACCGCTTCGTTTTGCCTGATATAGCAATTTGTCAACCTGTTCGATAAAATGTAAGGGTTGTATGTCCGCATTGGGCGTAATCGTCCCAAGTCCTGAGCTAATGGTCACATACGCCGAGACCTCAGAGTCTTTATGCGGTATTTTTAAATTCATGACGTTGTTATGAATGAGATTTGCGGTGTTAATCGTGCGCCGCACCTCGGTTTCTGGCATCACACAAACAAACTCTTCTCCGCCATATCTGCACGCAAACTCCTTTTCTTTTTCAATTGAATAGTTAATCGCTTGTGCAATTCTTTTGAGGCATTCGTCGCCCTCTAAATGTCCATAGCCGTCATTGTATAGCTTAAAATAATCAATATCGATCATCATAAGCGATAACATGGTTTTATTCTTGATCGCACGTGTCCATTCGTTTTGATAGCATGTATCAAAATGGCGTCTGTTATAGATACCTGTCAGCCCATCCAAAGAGGTGAGTGCCGCTAATAAATCTCTGTGTCGCTTTAATTCTAAATGGTTTTTGACCCTAATTTTTACAATGGTTTCACTAAACGGCTTACTGATATAGTCGATAGCGCCAACCTCTAAGCCCATTTGTTCATCGTTGATATTATCCAAGCCTGAAATAAAGATCACTGGAATGTTTTGCGTGACGCTGTTTTCCTTGATGCGTCTGCAAACCTCATAGCCATCCATTTCGCCCATGACAACATCTAGCAAAATGATATCTGGCATGCCTGCTAGTGCGGTTTTTAGCCCTTGTTCGCCTGAATTTGCCGTGAGTATTTCATAATCATCTTCCAAAATTTGGGTCAATACTTTCACCATCAACTGGGAATCATCAATAATCAAAACCTTTTGTCTGTTGTTATTCATTTACTCACATCCAATTCGACTTATGTAGTATGTAGTGCTTTTTCTTAATTACTTAATATTATAGCATAGTTATTTTATTTTTGCTACTAAAATAATAAAATGACAATCAGCCAGTATCTGCCAATTGTCATTTCTATTGTTAAAATTATAACATTGGAAATATTCCTTATGCTAAGCTACTTTCACCCATGAGAAGTATATCAACTGCACGTGCGGCTTTACGTCCTTCGTGGATTGCCCAGACGACCAAGCTTTGTCCACGGCGCATGTCGCCTGCTGCGAATACGTTGTCCACATTGGTTTGGTAGTTGTCATACGCCGCTTTGGCATTGGAGCGTGCATCTCTTTCTACGCCCATTTGCTCAAGCACGCTGTCATCAGGCCCTAAAAAGCCCATTGCCAACAGGACGATGTCTGCTTGCCAAACCTTTTGCGTGCCTTCAATTTCAACTGGCACAAAACGACCGCTGTCGTCCTTTTGCCACGCTATATTGACAGTGTGCACTTCCTTGACATTGCCATTTTCATCGCCTACAAGCTTTTTGGTGGTAATGCAATAGGTGCGAGGGTCAGCGCCATACAGTGCAATGGCTTCCTCTTGCCCATAATCCACCTTGAGCACCTTCGGCCATTCTGGCCATGGGTTGTTTTCTTGACGTTCAGTTGGCGGTTGAGGCATAATTTCAAACTGATTGACCGATGCACAGCCATGACGAATGGCCGTTGCGACACAGTCAGTGCCTGTATCACCGCCACCAATGATAATGACGTGCTTATCCTTTGCATTGATAAAGTTGCCATCTGCTAAGTTGGAGTCTAGTAAGCTTTTGGTGTTAGCTGTTAAAAATGCCATAGCAAAGTGTACGCCGCCTAATTCTCTGCCTTCTACGGTTAGGTCACGAGACTTGGTGGAGCCACCGCACAGCACAACTGCATCAAAATCAGCTTTGAGCTTGTCAGCTGAAATGTCCTTACCCACTTCACAATTGGTAACAAATGTTACGCCCTCTTGCTTCATGAGGTCTACACGTCGCTCAACTACCTTGACCTTGTCAAGCTTCATGTTCGGAATGCCATACATCAGCAAACCGCCTACACGGTCGGCACGCTCATACACAGTCACAGCATGACCTGCTTTGTTGAGCTGGTCAGCACATGCCAAGCCAGCAGGACCAGAACCAACAATCGCAACGGTTTTACCTGTTTTGACTTTAGGAAGCTTGGGCTTAATCCAGCCCTCTTCATATGCCTTGTCGATGATACGACACTCGTTGTTTTTGATGGTGACAGGGTCATCATTCAAGCCAACGGTACAAGCACCCTCACAAGGTGCAGGGCAAACCCTGCCTGTGAATTCCGGAAAATTGTTGGTGAGGTGCAAGCGCTCAATCGCTTCTTGCCATTGACCACGAAACACCAAATCATTCCACTCTGGAATGAGGTTTGAAATGGGACAGCCAGAAGCCATGCCAGCCAATAAAAGACCGGAATGACAAAATGGGATGCCACAATCCATACAACGTGCCCCTTGGGTCTGTTGCTTCTTTTCGTCAAATACAAAATGAAATTCTTCCCAATCCTTCATACGCTCAAGCGGACTACGATCCTCAGGAAGCTGTCGTTCATATTCCATAAATCCTGTTGGTTTACCCATTTTCTATACCTCCATTTTAGTGCTGTTTGACTATCTATATCTTTAGTCCTTACTTTTGAGTCTTCCTATTAACCTTTTAGAGGTTAGAGGTTAGAGGTTGGACACTGGAAGCAACCGCCGAAGGCGGATTGCGATTAAATGGCTCGAATGTGACTTCTCACTAAACATCAACCATTTTATATGCTATCCAACATTAACCCCTACTAAAGTTTTTGCCCCCTTTTTTCAAAAAGGGGCGGGTGTGGGCAGCGCCCACGGTCTTAGTGCTTATATGTCTAAATTCCGCACACTTTTGGCGTGTTGTTCTATGAATTCTCGGCGGGGTTCTACTTTGTCGCCCATGAGGATGGTGAAGATTTCGTCGGCGGCGATGGCGTCT
>JACMMQ010000204.1 GCA_014378955.1 Clostridia bacterium | reverse complement strand
AGATTAAAACATAACCAGCAGAGGGAGGCAAAACGCGAGTAAGCGTTTTGAAACACCGACCGACAGATGGTTATGATTTTAATCAAGATTAGTATAAAGAGTATTTTTCTTTGTTACTTTCTTTTTACGATAGAAAAAGAAAGTAAGGTTTTTTGAACATTAGTTTCAAAATCGCACAAAACACTTCTTATGCAAAGGCACATAAGAAGTTTGTATTTTACGCAAACCTTATCTGCCAAAGCAATCGCTTTGCAGGAATTGGCACCTTCGGCTTACGCCAGGTTGCCGGGTTTCATCGGGCACAGCCCCTCCACCTCTCTTGATAAGGAAAAATATTTGATTTTCAGAAATAAATTATATGACACTTTTTGTCAAATGTCAAGATATTTTTTTTGCTACTTGTGTAAAATTGGGGATACCTTTTTGTAAAGCACCAATGTCACCACCGAAACAACTAAAACCTTTAAAGCATTAAACGGTATTACGCCGTACAAAATATACGTGTTAACGCTTTTAATCAAAGGGTTTGAAGCCGCTGCAAATGCGATGATTTTATCCAGTGGCATAAACCTTTCATAAATTGGTATGAGCACAAAATAATTTGCGATACACGCGAACAGCACCATTGAAATGCCACCAATAAGCAATCCTAAAAATGCGCCTTTTCTGTCCTTACGTGCCTTATATAGCACCCCAACAGGTATAACAAAAGCACTGCCGATAATGAAATTCGCCAAGCTCCCAACGCCACCTGTCTGACCTGCATCCACAGGTAAATGGGCAACATTCTTAACAAACTCAATCATCACACCCACCAATGGACCGTAAGCAAATGCGCCAATCAAGGCAGGGATATCACTAAAGTCTAGCTTTAAAAACGCTGGTAAAAATGGCAATGGAAAATCAATGTACATAATTACAGCCGCCAAGGCCGCTAATAGCGCTGATTTTGTTAATACGTTTATCCTTTTTCTATTCATTTAAATTGCCTCCTAAATATAAAAATCCCTGAAGAAAATCTTCAGGGAAAAATAAGCATAGAAAAAAAGGCGCGCACTCTTCTCCCATCCAGACTGTACTGTCGGCTTTGGAATCACACCAAATCAGCCTTTCGGCTCGTGGGCTAACTGTCTAATGACAATATTACCACCGGTCGGGAATTTCACCCTGCCCTGAAGAATATTATTCAATTGTTTGTTCCATTATAAACCGCTTTTCCTAAAAAATCAATAGTTATTTTTGTAAATTGTTATTTTTTTCACACAGGCTGTTATCTGGCTTTCATCCCGAGCGCATGCAATGAGGGATCTCGTCTTTTTGTTTTGCACCTCACCCTAATAATATGTTGAGAACCTAAGATCCCTCGTATATGCCCCTCGGGATGACAATTCGGTGGCTCATTGTGTAAAAATTTAAAGATAGTTTATTTTATAAAAATATATTGACAACGAACCTTTGTTCTGATATGATAATTACAGAACAAAGGTTCGTTGCATAAATACAAGCGTTGTGTCATATACATGTCCTATTACGAACTACTAAGGAGGAATTTCAAATGCATTCAAAAAAAATAGTCATTTTAAACCCTGCACGTTTTATACTTTTTGTGGTAACTTGTTTGTGCGTGCTGTCACTCATGACCAGCATCGTACTCCCATTAGCAAGTGGCCAATCCAAAACCAGCCTTATACGGGTGGAAATCCGTTCAGGAGACACCCTTTGGTCGATCGCCCAAACCTATAATGAGACAGGCAAGGATGTACGTAGGCTTGTACATGAAATTATGCAGGCTAATCAACTCGACAGTCCCATTATTCACGCAGGGCAAACGCTAAAAATTCCGCAAATGTAATTGAAAATGCGTAAAGCTTATGCTATACTAATACTAATCTCGATTAAAATCATAGCCATCTATCGGTCAGTATTTTGAAACGCTGACTCGCGTTTCGCCTCCCTCTGCTGTCTATGTTTTAATCTGAGATTAGTATAATGGTATATGATTTACCATAGGTGGTGAAAATGGATGCGCTGTGAAATAGACGATTTGAAGGCATGTGACGACTGTGGCGATTGCGACACCTGTTCGCTTGACCCCCAAAAGCATTGTGACAACTGTGAAAAGTGCCTTGATTTTAGCAAGGCTTATGAAACCATTCAAATTGATAAAATCATTTTAGAAACCGATAAGCCGTAGCGATTGTTACGGCTTATTTTACGTTTACGCCTAAAAAAGCAGCAACCCCACCCCGCGCAAAGGGGCAGGATTGCTGTTTTTCCATGTCCAAATGTATTAAATTTGGGCGGACATAAAGCCCGCCCCTACAGTAGATATGTATATAATTCGCTTAAATTGTTGATATTTGTTCAATATTCACCTTAACCACATGTTATACTAATCTTAGATTAAAACATAACCAGCAGAGATGGGCAAAACGTGAGTAAGCGTTTTGAAACACCGACCGACAGATGGTTATGATTTTAATCAAGATTAGTATTATTACCGCTCGCCAGTGCTATTGCTGCTTTATCTGTGCTGAGGTTAACGAAAAGATTTTACCCCTAGAAACAACACTGCCTGAGGATTCTATTTCGTATACGTGAATATACCTTTTTGAGGTTGCAGTTAAACCCGTAATGTTCGTGGTTGCTAGAAGCAAGTCAGGACTGCTTTGCGTTAAAGCGTCGCCCACCTTCACCATCAGTGCACTCTTATCGCTTACAACATATGCCAATCGTTTACCCGGGGCTGCTACGCCAATGGTTGCGAACTGTGCTGAGCCAGCTACCGAGCCACCACCCACTACGAATGTGTATTCACCATCAAGTGTAGGGGGCGCAACGTATAAGGTGCTGTCGTTATAGGTATTAAAAATTGTGTCGGTCACTCTGACCACATAATCGTTTGTCGCTTGATAGTTCGCTACTGTAAATTTAAACGTACCGATTGTATCTGTGCCTTTGGTTGTTATCTTTTGCGTGCCAAGACATGTATATACGATTGGGTCTACTTGAGGATCCCCCTCCTTGTAAAGTGTAACGGTTGTGCCCTTGTAGGCTGTACCTGATATTGTCTTGGTGACATCATTATAGGTCAAGCCCTCCTGCCCTAAATGCGCTGTGTACGGCATTTCTGACCACGGCTTTTGTGCGCTCAAATCAACCATCGGACCTGCCGCCTGTCCAGCGGTTACCTTTATGGACTTGCTCGCATTTGCGTAATCGTTAGTTGTGTCATCCTTGCCAACAACCACCAACGAGTACGTGCCAGCTGGCACAAAAAGCTTGTAAGCCCCCGTCACCGCCGCAGAGGTTGTTGTATAGTATACATCCTTGTTGTTAAATGCCTTCACTGTAGCACCTGCTAAAATAGCGCCCGCAGCGTCCACGGCAGTGCCTGCAATCACGCCAGATTTTGCAACTGTATAGAGGTCGCTGCTACTCCATACTAGCTTAGCCGTCTTAGCCCTAGCACTGAGTGTCGCAGCCACCACAATTGTTGCGGATTGCTTGAATTTAGAAAAGGTGATGTGATAGGTATCCGCATATGGCAGCATTGAAACCGTGTAGACATTGCCTGACGAAGAAATCAAATAATCCAAGCTCTGGTCAAGCGTCTCGCCCGCTGAATTCACCACAGCAATAGAGCCGCTTGAAAATGTAGATATCGGTGTTTTGCCGTCATCCTGCACAACCGTCACCGCAATAGATGCTGAGGTTGCCGCCGTGGACGCACTGACAGACATTGTAATAAGTGCAAGCAAGCCCACCAATTGCATCACAAAAATTGCTAATTTCACAAACTTTTTCATATGAATTCCTCCTAAATTTTACTAAATACTTCCTTGTGTTTATGATATCGGTATTTCTCATTCATTTCTTAACAGCTTCACCAAAATTATTGAATTTGTTTGTGCAATGCTTGTCTTAGCCATACTGGTTCACTTGCCACGTTTCAATTTTACCAATACAGTACTTGCCTTCATTATACAGTAAAATCAGCCAATATCTACATGCATGTAAAAAATGCCTGATTATTTGTCATTTTTAAGGTTTTTCGCAAAAATAGAAACCCCGAATGTTAAAGCATCCACATCCGACATTCACTAAAACCGCTGTACTTTTCATTCATTGGTGCATGGATAGCGAGTGTACCACTTTGCTCTAATAACGCTTTCAAGGAAACATTTTCATACAATGTGCATTGATTTTGTCCAGGTGTGGAATGATAAATCACACGACAGCCAAATGTAGCCTTTAAATTCTTATACTAATCATAAAATCTATGGTTTAATCGGAGGGCTTATGACCGAAAAAAAAATCAAATTACTTGCAACCATTGCGCTCATCTTCACGGTTATCATGTGGGGTGTTTCGTTTATTAGCATCAAAGTTGCGTTAAAGGAAATCCAACCCATGACCCTTGCGCTGCTGCGTTTTTTTATTGCAACGCCCATCCTGCTATTTTTTGCACATCAAAATCACCGAACTGAGCGGTTTCATGTAAAAGATATCGGTAGCTTCATGCTGTCTGGTTTTTTTGGCATAACCATTTATTTTTACCTTGAAAATACAGGCGTTGCGCTCACCACTGTCACCAATGCGTCGCTCATCCTTGCGCTCACCCCCATCATATCCATTCCGCTTGAAATGATTTTTTGGCGTGCACGTATTGGCTGGGTGCAAGCCGTTGCGATGTGCCTATCGGTGCTCGGTGCCTATTTCGTGGTAGCATCCAACCAACATCTAGCTTCTGGCGGTCAGGTCTTTCGGGGCAACCTGCTCATGCTCGGTGCTTGCTTTTCGTGGGTGATTTATAATTTTTTGAGCAAGCCGTTACTTACACATTATACAGGGCTGTTCGTATCCGCCTACCAAAACTTATTCGGCACGATTTTCACCATACCGTTTGTGTTTTTTGAAACGTCCTCCATACCAACCATTTCGCTTGTCGCATGGGGCAACGTGCTATTTTTAGCGTTAATTTGTTCGGCGCTTTGTTATTTTTTATATGTATATGCGCTTGACCACTTGGGGCTAAATATAAGCATTATGTACCTCAATTTGGTGCCTGCTGTGGGTGCCATCAGTAGCGTGATTTTTTTGCACGAATCCATCACGCTTATGCAATGCATTGGAGGGCTGATTATTTTACTGGGTGTTTTCATTGTGAGCATGATGCCCCAACGTATTATAGCCGTTTAGTAGCTTGAATGCATTGTCGTACAAAATCTTCCTTCGTTCGTCCTCGGTCAATGGCAGCGACAAAAACAGTGCAAGCTCCTCCTTGTGTCGCACCTTTGGATAATCCGTGCCAAAAAGCACCTTGTCCACGCCGTGTGCACGGATGATTTTGGTGGCTTTTTCCGCCCCTAAATAGGCAATGGAACTGGACGTGTCAATGTAAAGATGCTTGCCGTGCAAAAATTCCGCCGCTTCCTCCCATTTTGAATATCCGCCCAAATGTGCGGCAATTACTGTCAAATTTGGAAACCAATTGAGCACATTTGCCAAGCGAAATGGCGATGAGTACGTTTCGTTGACGTCGCCCGTATGGATCAAAATGGGTAGCTTACCTGTCTGTGTCTCACATTTTTTTACAAGGAGTTCCCATGAACTGTAGATCTGTTTCTCCCCGCGTACTTTGGACACTAACATTCGCTGCAGCTGCGATTTCCTCTATCGCGCGCGCCGATGCGCCAACTCAAGAAATCGGCGATTTCCTGGCCAAGGGACAAGCGATTGTCGTTAGTTTGGAGGATGGATCGGCTGATAGTGCTGTGATCGTCAGCGAGATTGATGCAATGCTTGAGCTCGCAAAACCAGTCGTTACCGCATACGGCGAAGTACACACCCAGTGTGCCGCGCAACTAGCAAGAGTGATCGAGCTCTACCCAGAAATTGCAGTTTGGACGCCACAAGAAATTCGCCAGAATATCGAAGGCGCAGCCAGCTT
>JACMMQ010000203.1 GCA_014378955.1 Clostridia bacterium | reverse complement strand
CCAGCCCCTACGGTAAATATGGATGTAATTTCTCTTAAGTTGACGACATTGATTTAAAATTACCGATTTAAATACTTTATAAAAGGAGCGATTACTTTGAAATTAGGTGTATTCACAGTTTTATTGGCACAAAAACCACTGGAGGAAGCACTAGTGTACCTTGCAAGCTTAGGGGTACAGGCGGTTGAATTAGGCACAGGCGGTTATCCAGGCACTGCACATGTCGATGCAAAGGCATTTTTGGCACAGCCTGAAAAAATAGCGGACTTACAAGCGTTGGTGGCAAAATACAACATGGAAATCAGTGCGCTGAGTTGTCATGGCAATCCAGTGCATCCGCAAAAAGAAATTCGCGATAGCTTTCATACCGATTTTGAAAACACCGTGCTATTGGCGCAAAAGCTTGGGATTGAACGAGTTGTGACATTTTCTGGTTGCCCAGGGGATTGTGAGCATTCTCTTTACCCTAATTGGGTTACCTGCTCCTGGCCGCCTGAATATCTGGAGGTTTTAGATTATCAGTGGAATGAAGTGTTGATCCCTTATTGGAAAAAAGCAGGTCAGTTTGCATTGGAACACGGCGTCACAAAAATTTGCCTTGAAATGCACCCAGGCTTTGCGGTGTACAATCCAGATACATTGTTAAAGCTGCGTGAAGCGGTGGGTGATGTAATTGGTGCGAATGTTGACCCAAGCCATTTGTTCTGGCAGGGCATGGACCCAGTGGCGGCAATACGCCAATTGAAAGGTGCAATCTATCACTTTCATGCAAAGGATACCAAAATGGACCTATACAATTGTGCGGCAAATGGCGTGCTAGACTTGAAGCATTATGGCGACGAGCGTGGGCGATCGTGGATCTTCCGTACCGTGGGCTACGGGCATGATGCGGAGGTATGGCGTGCGATTGCGAGCGAGCTACGCAAGGTAGGCTATGACCACGTGATGAGCATTGAGCATGAAGATGGCTTGATGTCGGTGAATGAGGGCTTGACCAAGGCAGTGACATTTTTAAAGGATGTCATGATATTTGAACCAAGTGGTGTTATGTGGTGGGCATAATTATGAATAAGAATGGATGGTTATAAAAATGAGTATACGTGTTACGATTTGGAATGAATTTAAACATGAATTAGATGAAAAACATGCAGCATCTAAATTATACCCAGAGGGCATACATCAAGCAATTGCAAAAGCATTAGGGACAGAGGTAGACTTTGAAATACGTACTGCTACACTTGACCAACCCGAACATGGTTTGACGGATGAGGTGCTCAACCAAACGGATGTACTGATTTGGTGGGGGCATAAGGTGCATCATGAAGTGAGTGATGCAATTGTGGATAAGGTTATCAACCGTGTCATGTGTGGCATGGGCTTCATCGCACTACATTCAGCGCATTTTTCAAAGCCGTTTATTCGCCTAATGGGTACAACCTGTACGCTTAAATATCGTGATGCGAATGAAAATGAACGCTTGTGGATCATTGAGCCTAACCACCCAATAGCAAAAGGCTTGGGAGAATACATCGACATTCCATGCGAAGAAATGTACGGCGAGCGGTTTGATATTCCGACGCCTGAAACATTGGTGATGGTGGGCTGGTTTAAGGGCGGCGAGGTATTTAGAAGCGGTTGCTGTTATACACGAGGCTTGGGCAAGGTGTTTTATTTCCAACCAGGACACGAGGCATACCCTGTGTACTATCAACCTGAAATACAAACCGTGCTTAAAAATGCTGTGCGTTGGGCGAAAGCGGAACGCATTGTGGATGAAGTGGAATGTGTGCATGTGGATAAGCCATTAGAACAATTGGTATAAATAGTTTGAAACCACTGCTTTTGGGCAGTGGTTTTTTAGTGCTTATTATGAAAAGTTAAAAATTGGTTGATATTAAAAAGAATAAGTCGTATAATGAATTGATAGAGGATGACAATTTTACATGCATTCATTATATTTTTATCACAATAAATGTTCCAATTTAAAATAAGAGGAGGAGAGAGTTATGAAGAAATTTTATTTTACGGATAATTGCTTATATGTAGCAAAGCGGCTAGGTGGGGAACGGCTGCATGATAAAGTGCTGGGTATGAAACAATGAAAAAAGAAACAGTTCTATTATTTATATTTATGACAATCATCATCATATTTGCAACCCTTTGCTATTTTGGACGCATATGGCCAAATAACTTTTTTGCAAACCGTTATGCTATACATGGCGTGGATGTCTCTAATCATCAAAAAAATATAGATTGGAAACGCATTGCTGAAAACAAAAAAATCCAGTTTGCATTTATAAAAGCGACAGAAGGAAAAGATTACAAGGATCAATATTTTCAGGCGAATTGGGATGCATCTTCAAAAGCGGGTTTGTATAAAGGCGCATATCACTACTTTACAACTAGCAGCTCTGGCAAAGAGCAAGCGGAGAATTTTATTAACTTTGTGCCTGTAGAAAGGGATTGCCTACCGCCTGTCATTGACATTGAAGAAAGAGGCTTGGATAAGCAATCGTTCCAAAAAGAACTTAGAGATTTTATAACAGTGATAGAAGATACATATCATCAAAAGCCATTCCTTTATGTCGTTTACCCTTTATACGATGCATATCTGTTAGGTGATTTTGAGCAATATCCAATATGGATAAGAGATATTGTGAAACCGCCAACACTAAGTGATAAAAGAAAATGGTTATTTTGGCAATACTGTGATAGAGGCAGGGTGGAAGGCGTCCGAGATGATGTTGATTTAAATGTATTTGCAGGTGATATGAATCAATTCAAGTCGTTGCTGTCGAAATGACTTTGAGAAGGGGCTAGCCACGTGTGCGAAATAGCAGGCTTAGTAACAATTTCTTTACTTTTGTGATAAAGTCACATTCATTAGATGAATAGTATGATATACTTAAGTTAACTATGTTTATCATTTAAATTTTCTGGTATGACATAATAGTTCATAAAAAATGCGGAGTG
>JACMMQ010000022.1 GCA_014378955.1 Clostridia bacterium | reverse complement strand
CCATCGGCATACTTACACCAAAGCCCACGTCACGTCTCGAAATACGGGGGATCATCATAAATATTACCGACACCAAGCCCATCATCATGAGCATAAAATAAAAAAATACATTAATCATTTTCTTTCCCCTCCTCTAATTCTTCATATAATGCGTTACAAATCGCTGTAAACTGCGCCTTTTTCATACCATAGCAAAACGCCTCGGTGATGAATGGTGCAAGCTGTTGCTTGAGCGTTAATACATATTGGTCGGTCATGCGTGCGTGCAACTGCCCATTCACAACCGCACCCTTTTGCCGATGCATGGTCAAATAGCCCTCTTGCTTCAATTGATCGTACGTCTTTTTAACCGTCAACATGTTAATGCCCAAATCTGCCGACAACTGCCGAAAGGACGGCAAAGGTTCTCCCTCCGCGAGCTCCCCCGTGGCAATGCCCTTTATGAGCTGTGTTTTTAACTGTAGGTAAAGCGGTATTTCAGACTGCAAATCAATTGTAATCAACATTGTATCACCTCTTCTATCTGTTATATTACTAATATAACAGATAGGGCATATATTGTCAAGCGCAAAATTAAAACATTTTATAAAATTTCGTAGGGGATGGGTTTTCCATCCCGAATGCAAAATATAAAATGACCAAACATTCAGGGCGGATGACCCGCCCCCTACGATATTATGATTTTCAATGAGACTGAATACAAAAAAATGCAAACTATGCTTTCGCACCATCCACATAAAATGCCACTGTCGTCAACTTAAGAGAAATTACATGCATATTTATCGTAGGGGCGGGCTTTATGTCCGCCCGAATTTAGTGCATTTGGGCAGACACAAGGCCTGCCCCTACGAAAAACGCTAGTTAAGTTGACGACAGTGCATAAAATATTGCATTGTCATTTGATCGCATGCAGTTTAACACCTTTTTAATTACAACCTTAAAACATCAGCTAGCTTTTGCTTGAGCCTATTCTCTTCACCACTCTCATTTGTCTTAAGCCTTAATATGGGTATATCATATTTTTTCAAAATCCCATCTTTCAATTTGTCTCGTTTAAGCTGTTTGGGATTGTTTGCATGGTAAGCATAGCCGTCTACCTCAACCACCAAAATTGGCGTTTTATCAAGCTTGTTGAAAATTACGAAGTCTGTATGTGTTAAAATATTCATTGCAAACCTGCATTCTTCATCATTGAGTTTGCTGGTGTCTTTTATTAACATTTTAAGTGGCTGATGGATAACCCGTTCAAAACTTCCGAATTCTGGTTTTGATAAGACGCCTTCGATAATTGTATTCATGAGGTTTTCGGATTTATATTCCGAAATGATTTTGCCACTTTTAATAACATCCAATAATTTTGTTGAGTAACGACTATAAAGCAAATCAAATACAGAATAAATCTGACTTTCAATGATTTCAAAATTATGATACTTAATATATCGAACCAAATCCCCAATGTTTGTACCAATCGTTTGTTCGCAACCCTCTGAAACAACTACGATTAACTTATCAACTGCACGCGACACTGCAACATTGATGAGGTTCGCATTGTCCGCAAAATCATCAACAGCTATTTCATTTGCTACCGTCGTGAGTACGATGACATCCTTTTCTCGCCCTTGGTATTTATGCACGGTATCCGCTTCAATATTGCGAGTGCCGATGACCTTTTGAATTTCATTGGTTTGTAATCGAAATGGCGAAATGATGCCAACTGATTGTTTTGTAACATCAATTGCTTGCTCTGGCATAATTTCTTCAAATATTACATCAATCTGCCTTTGATTAAAATTCCCTCGTGCGTGATTGCCTTTTGCCGTTATATATACAACCAAAGGCTTGTCCATATCTTTTGCTTCAGTCAGTATGACAAGCTCATTATGATAAAATTTTTGATTGCAAAATCCAATAATTTTAGGGTGACAACGGTAGTGCTCCTTCAAAAGTGTTCTAGGAATATCCTTATATAGTGCTACTACTGATGATAGTAAGCTTTGGTCAGCATAACAATATGCCATGTCCAGTGTATAGGTTTGAAACATTTTCTTTGTAGCGCTTGCTACCTCATCTGATACAACATTTGGCAATTGTTTTAAATCGCCAACGATAACTGCACTTTTAGCACATGACAACGCCAACGCCCCTGTCGCCAAGTCAACTTGTGACGCTTCGTCAACGATTACATAGTCAAACAAATAGTTTTCACTCGCACAATTACGCAACGAATGCGTGGTGCTTAAAATAACTGGGTACTCCTTACTAAATGCACCAAAGCTTTTCCATAAAGCATCGTTGGTGAATAACGGTCTACTGACATTTGTACCATATCGCTTTGATAAATTTGCTCTAAAAAGCTTCATCGAATTTTCGCTATATTCTTTCATTGCACTTTTAAAGTTAAAATCGTCAAGTGTAACTGCAATTTTATCTATTTCCTTCTTTATCTCTTGATATTTTTTCATATAATAAGTCTTTTGCAAAAAAGATATAATAGCTTCTGGATTATTATTATAAAAACTGAAGTTATAGATGCCATGCATCAATAGGTTATACAATTTCGTGCGAAATTTTATACTGCCTTTTCGAATGGCTTGCATGTACTCAAACATCATGGTTAAAATATCATCAGCGTCCAAATTAAAAAACGACCGCAACCGCAGTGACAAATCCGTCAAACTACTGTAATATTTTAAAAAATACGCCTGTTCTGTATGTAACTGTGCTAACGCTTGCTTTAACAATGCTTGTCTGTTTTGTAAAGCAAGCATATCATTTAATTTCTCTTGTACTGTTTTAAGGTTGGTTTGAATTGTTTGACATTCCGCTTGCGATAACTGCCATTGACGCATATCAGGATATATGGACTGTTGTTGTGCGAAAAATTTATCTTTGTTGTCATTATTGCCTAAATATGCCGCAATAAAATCTACCTCATATTTTTGTAGCTTTTCAAGCACATTAGCAGTTGCCGAATTGTTATTAGATACCACCGCAACCGTTTTATCATTTATGATGGCATTTGCTATAATATTCAAAAT
>JACMMQ010000021.1 GCA_014378955.1 Clostridia bacterium | reverse complement strand
TTCTTTTTGCGATAGAAAAAGAAAGTAAGGTTTTGCTTATATCCAAAGTCGATATTTCTTATAATACAAAAAACAGATACAAATTCAAATGTATCTGTCCTTATATTTATTAGTAGTAATATTAATTTAAACGCTCGCATAAAATTCTGACTTGCATTACATGAAGGCGCGAACTGCACACTAGAACTTTCTAAAACGCTCATACCTTGCTTGGCTGATTTGTTTGCCAGTCATGGTTTTCAATTCAGTTAATCGTTCTTGTAACAACGTACCAATCGTTTTTGCAACGCCTTTGGGGTCTGTGTGCGCCCCTTCTGCTGGTTCTGGTAAAATGCCGTCAATGATTTGCATGGACAGTAAATCCTGAGCGGTCATTTTCATCATTTTTGCGGCTTCCTGTGCACGGGTACTATCCTTCCAAAGGATGGTTGCAAAGCCTTCTGGTGATAGGATGGAATACACCGCATGCTCAAGCATATACACTTCGTTTGCGACAGCAACCGCCAAAGCACCACCACTGCCACCTTCACCTAGTACCACTGATATCACAGGCACGGTTAGTCCCATCATCTCTTGTAAATTCTGAGCAATTGCTTGACCCTGTCCTCGTTCCTCGGCGCCGATGCCACAAAACGCACCTTGGGTGTCTACAAAGCATACAATTGGACGATTGAACTTTTCCGCTTGCTTCATGAGGCGGAGTGCCTTACGAAAGCCCTCTGGATGGGTTGAGCCAAAGCTTCTAAATAACTTTTCGGTAATGTTGCTACCCTTTTCTTGACCAATAACTGTCACAGGCATACCATTCAAGGTTGCAATACCCCCCACAATGGCAGGGTCATCACGAAAATTACGGTCGCCATGGAGCTCTATAAAATTCTCAAAAATGTGCTTAATATAATACAGCGCAGTCGGTCTTTGTGCCATTCTTGCTACTTGTACCTTTTCCCACGGAGTTAGCATGGCGTAGCACCTCCTGCATGCATTGTCAGTATTTGTGATAGCATTTCTTTTAAGTGATTGCGTTCAATCACGTGATCGACAAAGCCCTTTTCGAGCATAAATTCAGCGGTTTGGAAGCCCTCTGGGAGCTTTTGGTTGATGGTTTGCTCAATAACACGCTTGCCAGCAAATCCTACCAATGCGCCTTTTTCCGCCAGAATAATATCTCCAAGCATCGCAAAGCTTGCCGTTACCCCGCCTGTGGTTGGGTCGGTCAAAATGGTGACGTATAAAAGTCCTGCTTCGGACAATTTCGCTAATGCACCACTCACCTTTGCCATTTGCATCAAGGAAACCATGCCCTCTTGCATACGTGCACCACCCGATGCGGTAAAAATTAAGATTGGCAAGGTGTTTTGGATGGCATATTCTATGGCGAGTGTGATTTTTTCACCCACCGCATAGCCCATGCTCCCCATCATAAAATGACTGTCCATGACACAAACAATCGTCTCATTTCCGCCAACAGTTGTATGCACACACGCTACCGCTTCTTCTAAACCAGAAGCCTCTGCATTTTTCTCAAGCTTGCTTTCATAGCCTGGAAAATCGAGCGGATTGTTACGGGTGATTGTATCGGTCAATGGGATGTACGTATTATCATCACAAATCATTGCAAGGCGATCGGCTGTTTTCATGCGGAAATGGTGACCACAGCTTGGACAGCACTGCAAATTTTGCAATAAATCCTTGTTATACACAATCTTTTTGCACGCATCACATTTGCACCACATCCCATCAGGGATAGCGGTTTTTTGCTCTGGTTGCATAATCGGGATGGTTGCAAAACGATTTTTTTTCTTGTTGAGGAATATATCCTTAATTTGCATTGCTCATCACCAGCTTTTCGTCAATAAATCGTGTATCATAGTTGCCAGCCACAAAATCTGGATGGTTTAAAAGTTGTAATTGGAATTCAATATTTGTTTCAATGCCTTCAACCGCTAACTCGTGCAGTGCATTTTTCATGCGTGCAATCGCTTCTGCACGGTCGGTGCCATGCACAATGAGCTTGCCAAGCATGGAGTCGTAATGAGAGGGCACTTTGTACCCCTGGTACAGTGCACTGTCAAATCGTACGCCCAATCCACCCGGCACATGCAAGTAATCCACGGTGCCACTTGCAGGACGGAAGTTATGCTTTGGACTTTCTGCATTGATACGACACTCAATGCTGTGCCCGTCTTGGTCGATGTCCTTTTGCTTGTACGTCAAGGGTTGCCCTGCCGCAATGATGAGCTGTTGCTTGATTAAATCAATGCCTGTAATCATTTCGGTAACAGGGTGCTCCACTTGAATGCGTGTGTTCATTTCCATAAAGTAGAAGTTTTCTTGATCATCTAGCAAAAATTCTACGGTGCCTGTGTTTTTATAGCCAACAGCCTTTGCCGCTTTCACCGCCGCATCGCCCATTTTTTTTCTAAGTACTGGGTTTAGAGCGGTTGAAGGTGCTTCCTCTAAAACCTTTTGATTACGGCGTTGCATCGAGCAATCGCGCTCACCCAAATGGATGACATGACCAAAATTGTCCGCCAAAATTTGAAATTCTATATGGCGTGTGCCAGTCAAGAACTTTTCTAAATATAAATCATCATCGCCAAAGCATGCCTTCGCCTCTGCTTTTGCAGAGTGATAGCCTTCTATGAGCTGTTGGTCGTTGTGTACAATACGGATCCCTCTACCACCACCACCAGCAGAAGCCTTGAGTAATGCGGGGTAGCCCATCTCTTTTGCGAGCGTTAACGCATGGGTTTCATCCGTGACAACGCCATCTGAACCCGGGATGGTTGGTACATCGACCGATTTCATGGTTTCCTTCGCCTTGGATTTATTGCCCAATAGGTCAATGCTCAAGGGGTCAGGACCAATAA
>JACMMQ010000202.1 GCA_014378955.1 Clostridia bacterium | reverse complement strand
CGAAATCCAAACACTTAATACTAATCTTAGATTAAAACATAACCAGCGGAGGGAGGCAAAACGCGAGTAAGCGTTTTGAAACACCGACCGACAGATGGTTATAATTTTAATCAAGATTAGTATAAGTTGCATATAATAAAATGAGGTGATATGTCATGTCATGTTTCAATTCAATCAGTTCTTGTGAAATGGTAGTGTTTGCTGCAGTGGTCGCATTGTTTATAATACACGGTCAATCGGCAGGTGATTTAAATGTTTTGGGCAACTTAATTGTAGCAATCGGTGGCTTAATTTTAGTAGTTGCCGCACTTCTTGACTATCAAGATACCGCAAAAGAGGATGAACAAACAATAGAAAATATCAGCCAGCAAATTGCGCTATTACAAAAGCAAATGAATGGGCTTAAGTCTTGCTAATGCTTACATATTAAAACGGGGGATAAATCATTTTAATTTATCCCCTAATTTATTTAATAATAGTAGCGTCTTCTTCTACCTAATAATTCATTTAACAGCAATATACCAATCAAGTCACGGAATAACCCTCTGCGCCCGAAAACCGGCAAGAAAAATTGTTCTGTTTGTGCTTGTTCAGGAGAAACGCCCATTTCCGCAATCATTTTATCATAGATATCGTCTGCCATGCTCTCAACCATTTGTCTGTTTGGCATTGCATACATTGCGGATATACCGGTTATTTTGAGTTTTTCCAATACGTGTGCATGAATGCTATAATAAATTTGCGGGTACATATCTTCAATGCGCTCAGCAACAAAAGGTATTTGAGGCATTCCATAATAAGACATAAAATTCATAAACTCACCTCCTCCTTGTATCATATGCCAAGCACTAAAAATATGTGAAAAACAAACTAATTTGTCACAAAATAGTGGTTAACGGTATAAATTGTAATGAGGGGAAAGTTAAACAACCCCAAGCAAAAGGAGCTTAAAGATTATGGACACCCGAGAATTATTTGCACGCTTAATAAAATGCGAAGCAGGCGGCGAGGGTGAAGCAGGCATGAAGGCCGTTGCAACTGTCACCATGAACCGTGTGCATGTGGCAAGAGGTGAATATCAACGTATCAATCAAGGTGATTTGCGACGTGTGATAGAGCAGTCTTGTCAATACTCCTGCTTTAAAACAGTGATCGACGGTCAGCCAAATACGCAAAATATCTGGACCGCTACGCCTGAACCCATTCATTATGAAATCGCTGATTGGGCGTTGTCCGGAGGGGTTCATTCTGGCACTGGTGCAGAAGCCCTATGGTATATGAACCCCTTTATCCCAACCTGTCCCAATTTGTTCCCATATAATGGTACGGGCTATTGGTTCACACGTGTCGCCCAGCACTGCATTTATAACCCGACCAATTCTTACGCTGGTACGTAATGTAATTAAAAAATTCAAATAGGAAGTGAAAAATATGCAACAAGATTTATGCATTAGACAGGCACCACCACCTATGCCCTACCCACCAACCGCACCGTTTTCACCTATGATGCCATATCCGTATTTACCCATGCAGCCCATGCAACCCGTTCAGCCACCTCCGACACATCAAGGTCCACCGCCCATCACCGATTATAGCTATATTCCAGGCTTTTTAAAAAGCATGATTGGCAAAAGTGTACGCTGTGAATTCATTATCGGCACTGGCACCTTTACCGATCGAACAGGGATTTTAATAGAAGTAGGCGTGAACTATTTTGTACTAAGAGATGTCAATTCAAATACCATCACCATGTGCGATTTATATTCCGTACGGTTTGTAACAGCCTTATTAACGTAAAAAAAGCCCTAAATGGGCTTTTTTACGTTTTAAGCTTATTGAAATCAGGCATTTCTTGTTTACAATAGGTGCACTATACCACCTTGGTCGTCCACTGCTCCACATTCCACACCTCTGTCACCCAGTCCTCGTAGAACGATGGTTCATGGCTTACTAATATGATAGCGCCCTTAAACGCTACTAACGCATTTTTTAGTTCTTCTTTTGCGTCAACATCCAGATGATTGGTAGGCTCATCCAGTACCAAGCAGTTTGCTTCACGCATCATGAGCTTACATAGACGCACCTTGGCATTTTCACCGCCGCTCAGTACCTTCATTTGGTTGGTGATGTGTTCGTTCGATAAGCCACATTTTGCTAATGCACCACGCACTTCGCCATTGGTCATGCCTGGGAACTCGTTCCATATTTCTTGCATGGCGGTATTGCTATTGTTGGCGCTTGATTCCTGTTCAAAATAACCAGGGGTTAAAAAACTATCCAACACCACCTCGCCAGCCACTGGTTTTAAGATGCCGAGCAGTGTTTTTAAAAGCGTGGATTTTCCCAAGCCGTTAACACCCTTGATGGCAATTTTTTTGCCACGCTCGAGCGAAATATTGAGCGCACTTGTGAGCGGTTGGTCATAGCCAATCACCAAATCGTTTGCTTGAAAAATGACCTTGCCAGGGGTTCTGGCTTCCTTGAATTGAAAGCTTGGCTTGACCTTGACCCGATCTTTTTCGATAATGTCCATCTTGTCCAGCTTTTTCTGTCTGCTTTTTGCCATATTCGAAGTGGCAACACGTGCTTTGTTGCGTGCAATAAAATCCTCTAATTTTTCAATTTCCTTTTGCTGTTTTTCATACGCCTGCAAATTTTGTTGTTTTTTCACTTGATACATTTGCTCAAATTGCGCATATGTGCCTGAATAGCGTGTCAAAACCGAATTTTCCACGTGGTACACCACATTCACGACCTCATTGAAAAATTCTACATCATGTGATACCAAAATAAAGCTGTATTCATAATTTTTCAAAAAGTTCTTCAACCAATTGATATGATTTTCATCCAAAAAGTTGGTGGGCTCGTCTAATATTAAAATCATCGGATTTTGTAGCAAAAGCTTTGTCAAAAGCACCTTGGCACGCTGACCACCGCTTAATTCCTGCACGTCACGGTCTAAACCGATTTCGCCTAGCCCTAGTCCATTTGCTACTTCCTCAATTTTCGCATCGAGCATGTAAAAGCCGCTATGCTCTAGGCTGCTTTGGATTTCTCCAACGTCCTCTAGCATGGCGGTCATTTGCTTTTCGTCTGCATCTGCCATTTTATCATAAATGGCAAGCATTTCTTTTTCCAAGTCAAACATATGCGAAAAAGCCTCATGCAACACCGCACGAAGGGTTTTTCCCTCGCTCAGGTTGGTGTATTGGTCGAGATAGCCTGTGGTGATACGGCTACACCATTCCACCTTGCCCTCATCAGGCTGGAGCTTGCCTGTAATAATGTTCAAAAAGGTGGTCTTGCCCTCCCCATTTGCGCCTACTAAGCCGACATGTTCACCATTTAACAGACGAAAGGTCGCATTGTCTAAGATACTTCTTCCCCCAAAGCCGTGGGTGACGTTTTCAACATTTAATATACTCATTTTTACCTCGTTTAGTCATTTATTGTACGGTTAGTACGATGATTGTGTTACTTTGCATTTGTTGTAGGGTGTCGAGTTGTGTTTGTAAAGTTTTGACTTTTTCCGCATTTTTCTCACCCTTTTGTTGCTCAACCAACTTTGAAATTGCTTCTGCTAAATCCGTTTTGGTGGTTTCAGTCACGCCTAGTGCGGCTTGTTGCTCACTGGTTGCAATAATAAAGGAGATGCCCTCTAACCACGTGCCACTGATGGGCAAGGTGTATACGGTATATTGCTTTTTAAGTTCAGCTAATCGCTCATTCGTTACGGTGAGCTTGCCTAAGGAGCAAACTGCTTGTAAGGTGTTGGACGTTGTCATGACACTTGCAGATTTAGAAAATGATGGTCCTGCTATGCTAGGCGCACCACTTGTCGCACTGCTTGACGAGCGCAAACTATCTTGTGCAATTGCACTTGGCACTGGTTGAGTTGGTTCACTTGTATCTTGCACACCATAATATTGCGAGCCGCCACTGCCACCACCAGTGCCTTTCGCAATCATTTGCGCTTGTTGTGGTGTCTCAGACTGGGCGTGTGTTTTTCGGTCTGCTTCTTCCCCATCCCTCGTATTGGAACTTTCCATTTCGGCAAAAGGGGCATAGTTGTCAGGAACTGGTGTTACAACCGCAGGCTTTATTGGGCTGGTGGCGTGTTCGTTTTGTGCAACGGTTGGATCGATTGGCTTTAGTGCCACGCTATTTTGTGGTGCTTGCGTTTTGTCCGGTTCCGTTGGTTTTGCGGTTTCACTTTTTGGCAAGGATTTATTGGTTTTATCTTCTGTTTGCTTTGTGCTATCTGCCATCGGTGGTGTCGTTCCCTGTGGCGCCTTTGTGGCTTGACTTTGCCATGAAGTATCGTTGATATAGGCGTTTTGTGTTTGTTGCATGGTTGTTTGCACTAACGTAAAGTGCATGAGTAAAATAAATGCAAGGCTAGCCGCTAACGTAGCATAGGTGCGCCACTGCACGAACCACGGTTTGACGGGTACAGGTGACTGTGCAACAAGCCGATTATGTAGCTGTTCACGAAATCCGTCTGGTACAGTAGCCGCAGGCAAGAGATGACATGCCGCAGTTAATTCCTTTAAATACTTTACCTCTAAACGGCAGGCTTCACATGCATCCATATGCTTTTCTAATGCAATTTGTTCTGCATGCGATAACTCGCCATCCACATACGCTGCTAATTTTTCTTGATTTTCTACACAGTTGTGCATGTTTATCCCCCCTTTAAGAATGAAATGAAACGATTATACTCTTTAGACGATTTCTATGTAAAAAAGTTTCCGTCCTTTAATAATTTTTCTTTGAGTATTTGCCTTGCCCGATTGAGCCGTGATTTAACCGTTCCTAAGGAGCAGTCGAGCATTTGTGCAATTTCCTCATATGAAAATCCGTCAATGTCTTTATATAGGATGACCTTTTGGTGTTGCTCCGATAGACTGTTGATCGCTTCATTGAGCTTTTCAATGCGTTCTTGCCGCTCTAACACGTCTGACGGCATCGGTGCATGGTCTGAGAGCTCCCGTGCGATTTGACCGTCCTCTGTTTCAATGGTCGCATCAATGGCTATGACCTGTTGCTTTTTGCGCTTTCGAAAGACATCTAGCGCCGTATTGGTGGCAATGCGATAGATCCATGTTGCAAAGGTGCTTTCGCCCTTGAAGGTGTTTATCGCCTTGAATATTTTCACCCATGCGTCTTGCGCCGTATCATATGCGTCCTCTGGATGCTCTAGAATACGCAGGCATATCGCATACACCTTGCCTATATGTGGGTCAATCAGCTGTTCAAAGGCGATGGAATCGCCCCGTTGACTTTTTAATAATAGCCTTTGTTCTTGATCGTCCATCGCCCTCACCTGCCTTTCTCTCTTAAGCTTTTACGACATTTCAACGATTAACGAACGATTGAAATATTTTCTAACTTCCTTTTGCCACTTTGCGATGGCTAACCGATTGCGCATTTGTGCATCACAGTCTTTTAAAATAATCCGTATGGTTTTCGAACCATGTGTAACCTGTACATTGCCAACGGTTTGCATTTCCTGACCGTCTAAGTCCTCCGCAATTTTAAATAGGATAGACAATTGTCTCACCAAAAGTAAGGAATTACTGTCGAGCATTTGCTTATACCGTTGCCATTCTATTTTAAATTCCGAAAAGCGATGTTGCCCAATAAGAAGCGCACAAATGACCGTGTCTTTTTGCGAAAGTCCGTTGATGCGTGCATTCATCATCAAATAAAATCCGTGACGGTGATGCTCATAGTAATCCACGTGCATCCCTACGTCATGCAACAATGCGGCAGTAGAAAGTAGTGGCTTGAGTGCTTCTGTCGTTAGCAGCATAGGCATGAAGCCTTGGTATAGTGAAAGCACGAGCTTTTCTATGTGTCGTGCATGTGATGCATTGACATAAAATTTTCGCATCATATTTTCTACAGCATGTTCTCTCACGTCACAAACGACCGGATGGGCTGGCAACAACATTTTCTCATAAAACACACCTTCACGCAAGCCATTACCACTGATAATCAGTTTTTTACTGTCAATCATTTGCATAATACAATAGAGTGGTGCAAGTCCTGCGACAATAATGTCTGCACGTTCCTTGTCGATGCCTGGCATCTTGATGCGTTGCGCTGTTGTGGCTTGGGATAAATCCTCAAACAGCTTTTCAACCACTACGCAAGGCATTTGATAATGGTGTAGCGGTGTTGCAATTTGGTCATCTTTTTTGATGTGCATTTTATACAGGGTACGAATGGAGCCGCCCAAGCCTATAATGGGCAGTCCTTGTGCTTTTTTAAGCCAAGGAATACTTTGAAGTGTTTTTTTCACTTCTAAAATCATTGCCGTAAACGATTGATTTTCAAAACGCTCGGTTAAATTGACCGCCCCAAACGGAATGCTCACCGCTTCAACCATTTGACGGTCTTTGATGTATATCAATTCGGTGCTACCGCCCCCTGTGTCAATGGCAATGCCATCGTCGATTTGAACGGTGTTAACCACGCCTAGATAATCATAATACGCCTCTTGCTCGCCCGATAATACCTGAAATGCAAATGGCACCTTACTTAAAAAAACCTCTTGATTGGTTGCACTTCTGACAGCGGCGGTCGCATAGGCATATATTTCTTTTATTTTATAATTGTGAATAACCTCATCGAATTGCTTGAGTGCCTCTAGTGTACGTTCTATCGCAAGTGGCTTAAGTGTGCGTTCCTCGCCCATACCTTCACACAAGCGCACCATTTCTTTAATTTGTTTGACCAATTTATAGCCGCCATTTTCAGCAATTTCCATAATAATCAATCGTGCTGAATTAGAGCCTAGGTCGATAATTGCTATCCTTCTCATAGTACCATTAGCCTTTCTAGCTCATAAATATAAACGAAAAAATTACCACGCAATTATCATGAGCTAGATAAGGCGTATAAATGGTACGAATGTCCATGTGCGTTTCACCGAAGGTGAAAATCTCGCACGGACAATAAAATCCTGCGGAGCATTTGGAAATTGCAAATTTCCAAATCCTACTCCTCCGAATGTCTTGGTTTGAAAATATTTTGCACCGATGGCTCAAGTGGTAAATCGCTAAGGATTGCGGCACTCAATACATCCTGTGAATTGTAAAGCACCTTGGTCTTGTGCTTATAGCGCAAATATCGACCTGATGGGGTGAGCCTTCTCGCCTTTTCACGATCCTTTAACAACACAGCCAAGACCTTTTTTATGCGATCTTTAAGAGATGCTTGTAAAATAGGAAAGAACAGCTCCACACGCCTATTTAGATTACGCGCCATCCAATCGGCGCTAGACAAATAAACCTCCTCTTGGGTGTCATTGCTAAAGTAAAATATTCGGCTGTGCTCTAAAAACTTCCCAACGATGCTCACCACAGAAATATTGTGACTGACCTTTTGAATGTTTGGCTTCAAGCAACAAATACCCCGCACAATCAGTTGAATTTTCACCCCTGCTTGTGAAGCACGATAGAGATGTCTTATAATTTCGATATCGGATAACGCATTCATTTTAGCAATAATTCTAGCCTTTTTCCCTTTTTTTGCATGCACAATTTCACGCTCAATTAATGCTATAAGCGTATCTCTCAGACCCACTGGCGCTAAGGATAATTTTTGTAGCTTGGGCAAATCGGAATAACCTGACAGCGTATTGAACACCGCCGAGGCATCGCTACCGAGCTGTTCATTCGCAGTAAATAGCCCTATATCCGTGTACAGCGTTGCAGTGACATCGTTATAATTGCCTGTGCCTAAGTGCAAATATCGTTTGATGCCACTTTCCTCACGGCGAACCACCAAGGTCATTTTGGCATGTGTTTTTAGACCCACCAAGCCGTAAATGACGTGACATCCTGCCTGCTCTAAGCGTGTCGCCCATTGTATATTATTCTCTTCGTCAAAACGTGCCTTTACTTCAATCAGCACCGTAACCTGCTTGCCACCCTCTGCCGCCTCACTCAGTGCAGCGATAATGGGTGAGTTGCCACTGATGCGGTAAAGCGTTTGCTTAATTGCAAGCACCTGTGGATCCTTGGCTGCTTGACTAATAAAATCCACCACGGGTGTAAATGCATCATATGGATGATGCAATAAAATATCTTCCTTTGCAATTATGTGAAAATAGCTGGTTTCGTCTAAAAAAACAGGTGGTATTTCTGGAATGTGCTGTTCATATTTCAGCTGTGGTAATTTGATCTTGTTATAAAGCTTAAAAAGAAAGGTCAAATCAATTGGCCCAGAAATATAATAAATGTCGTGTGGCACAAGTTCTAATGCCTTTTTCAAAACCGAAACAAGGCGTTCATCCACATCCTGATCAATCTCTAGCCTAACCGCTGCACCCCACTGCCTTTTTTTGAGTGATTTTTTGATCTCAAGCAATAAATTATCCGTT
>JACMMQ010000201.1 GCA_014378955.1 Clostridia bacterium | reverse complement strand
TTTTTTCAAAAAAGGGGCGGGTGTGGGCAGCGCCCACTTTATTCCTAATCACGTTATTCCACCAAGCTTAACAATATATTTTTAAGAATTTCCGCTCGCACGGCGTCACGCTGTGGCTGTTCTAGGATAAGCACCTGATCGCTCACTGCCGCTACAAGCATTTTTGCCTCTCGCTCTGTGATGTATTCATAATCGTACAGATTTTGAATCATTAGCCCTGCATCTCTACCCGAAAGTGTATGCCCGATGCACTGCATAAAATGCATGAAATGGTTGCCTTTTGAAATTTGTATTTGGTGAATTTTGATGTAACCGCCACCGCCACGCTTGCTTTCAATTAAAAAACCATGCTGTGCATTAAAGCGTGTTGCAATGACATAGTTGATTTGAGACGGCACGCAATGAAAGATGTTTGCCAGCTCATTGCGTCGTATTTCCGCTACACCGTCCGATCGACTAACCAAATCCTTGATAAATTGCTCGATGACGTCACTCATACTAGCCACCAAATCACCCTCTTTACTGACTTTGACTTTCTTTGACCTTTACTTTATTTTACCATAATGGTTGACAAACTCAATTGTACTTTTCGCTAATTTTTTTGGATGTTGGCTGAAAAAATGAATTTGTCTTGCATTTCCTCTGTTTTTCATACATTTACGTGGTATTGCGTGGTCTTGTGAATTTATAAATGCATCGGTCGATTCGTGAATCGCCCCTACAAGATACAATCTAATGTTAATCCAATCTATAATAAACGTTATAATGTTCGTAGGGGCAATTCACGAATTGCCCGCCTGTATTACAATTATATCACAACAAAACAGAAGGGATACCACGAAATCCGTTGCATCCCTTCTGTTTATAAACTAGTCAATGTTTTTACGATTTTCAGCCACTGGCACCCACTGGTGAATGGTTGACACAAATTGACCGTTCACTGACTCCACTTCATCTATGAAATCGTCCGTTTTTGATTGGGTGTCGTTGTCGCCATTGTCCTTTTTATCCTTTTTGTTTTTCTTATCCTTCTTTGGCATGTTTTTCAACTCCTTTCTTATACTAATGCGAAGCAGAGAATTGACTAACGAAGTGGTTTCGAGCGTTTTAAATTTTCGTCAGCCGAGGAATGGGTTCTCGTCAATACTGTATGTATTGACGATGGTTCTATGACGAAGGATGGCGGTAATTTAACCGTTCGAAAAGTCAAGTATCTGCTTTGGATTAGTATCAAATATTTTAACCTTTGTTTAACGTTTCATGCACATATTTTACAATATGATTTGAAAATATTTCAAAATCGCTATTGCATTTTTATGCATAATTGTGTATAATAATACAAAACAGAAATTATGAAACCGAATATAGAAGGGGGAAAACCTATGCAATTAGACAAAATTCAATCGTTAGACCAACAATATTTTATGCCCGTATTTGGCAACCGCACGCCTGTAGCGTTTACGCACGGCAAGGGCATGACGCTTTACGCAACGGATGGCGTGGCTTATCAAGACTTTTTGGGGGGCATTGCAGTCACTGCACTCGGACACAGCCACCCTGTATTCACACAAGCGTTAAAAAATCAATTGGATCAATTGCTACATACGTCAAGCTTGTATTACATCGAAAACCAAGCGGCATTGGCACAAGCGTTGGTGCAATGCTCCTGTGCTGACCGCATCTTTTTTGCAAACAGTGGTGCTGAAGCAAACGAGGGTGCTATCAAATTAGCGAGAATTCACGCAAGCAAACAAGGCTTTACGCATAAATATGAAATCATCACCTTGGTGGATTCGTTCCACGGTCGTACCATGACCACCGTTGCCGCAACAGGGCAGGAAAAATATCAAAAGCCATATGCACCGCTCACCCCTGGCTTTATACACGTTCCCATCAATGACTTGCAGGCGCTTGAACGTGCCATGAGCGATAATACCTGTGCGGTCATGATTGAGTGTATACAAGGTGAAAGTGGTGTACAGCCTGTTGATCAACATTATATCCATGCGGTTGTAGCACTTTGCAAAAAGCACAACGCCCATTTCGTGGTAGATGAAATCCAAACCGGCATGGGCAGAACTGGCAAGCTTTTTGCTTATGAGCATTTCGGCGTTGAGCCCGATATATTCACCCTTGCAAAAGCACTGGGCAATGGCATCCCGATTGGCGCCGTGTGTGCAAAAGAATTTGTTGCACAATCGTTTGGCTTAGGTGACCACGGCTCTACCTTTGGTGGCAATGCCTTTGCAACGTGTGCAGGACTAGCGGTTTTAGACATTCTAAAAAATGAAGACTTGGTAAAAAACGCACAAGTGATGGGCGAATACTTCATGCAAAGGCTTTTATCCGCCAACCTCACAAAGGTAGCGCAGGTGCGTGGCAAAGGCTTGATGATTGGCATACAATTGACCGAACCAAGCGCAGTTCAAGTCAAAAACGCCTTGTTTGAAAAGGGCTTTTTAGTGGGAAGTGTCGGCACAAATGTCATTCGTTGCTTGCCACCATTGATTATCACCCAAGCGGATATTGATGCGTTTGTAGACGCATTTACAAAAATTATAGAGGAGTGAAGCCCATGAAGCATTTTATAAGCATTCACGATATAACAGTAGACCAATTTGAAAAACTCATGATTTTGACCGAAAAGCTTAAAAAAGAACAAAAGATGGGTGTACCCCACCCCGTTTTGGCAGGCAAAAGCCTGGGGATGATTTTCACCAAGTCCTCCACACGCACCCGTGTGTCGTTTGAAGTGGGCATGGTGCAGCTAGGTGGCTACCCGATGTTTTTAAGCTCTACTGATATACAGCTCGGTAGAGGGGAAACCATATACGACACCGCCAAGGTGCTTTCTCGCTACCTTGATGGCATCATGATTCGTACCTTCTCGCACCAGGATGTCCTAGACCTTGCAAAATTTGGTTCCATTCCGATTATTAACGGACTGACCGATGATGAGCATCCCTGTCAAGCAATGGCAGACTTGTTCACCATTTATGAGCATAAAAAAACGCTCAAGGGGCTAAAGCTTGCGTATGTGGGCGATGGCAACAATGTCGCACACTCCTTGCTACACGCCTGTGCAAAGGCTGGCATGGACATTGCCGTGGCAAGCCCTGAAGGGTTTACATGCAACGAACGCATCGTGCAGGAAGCGAAAGAGGATGCAAAGCTAACGGGTAGCACCATTACCATCACAAGCGACCCGCTTGAAGCGGTGAAAAATGCCGATGCGGTGTACGCCGATACATGGGTGAGCATGGGACAGGAAACAGAAAAAGCGGCACGCATCAAAATATTCATGCCCTATCAGGTCAATGCACCGCTCATGCAGCACGCAAAGCCAGACGCCATCTTCCTGCATTGCCTGCCTGCCTACCGTGGCTATGAAGTGACAGAGGACATTATAGACGGGCCACAATCCGCCATCTTTGATGAAGCCGAAAACCGTTTGCACGCTCAAAAAGCGGTCATGGCAACGTTACTGGAGGTTAGAAGCTAGAGGTTGGAGGTTGGATGTTGGAGGTTGGACTTGATGCAACCGCCCAATAGGCGGATTGCTTTTAATTTTATAGCAAACACAGTCATTTAAAAAGGAGGATAGACCATGCATGATGATCACATGATTTTTGAAGTAAGAGGCGCAGACCCCGAGGATGCACAGGCAATAAAGGAAATTACAAAAGAAGCTTTCCTAAAATATATAGAATTATCAGGCATACAAGGCAAGGTCGCCGCAATAGAGGAAAGCCTTGAAGACATTGTGCAAGATATCAAAACAAAGCATGTATTTGTAGCGTATATAGACCACGTACCCGTGGGCAGTGTAAGGGTGGAAATATTCGAGGACGGCACCGCCTATTTTAGCCGTTTCGGCGTACGCCTAGTCTACCAAAACAACGGCGTTGGCAAGGCACTCATGAACGTCGTGGATATGCACATGAAACAATTAAAGGTCAAAAAACTGTTGCTCCACACTGCATCGAAATTCTTCTCGCTCATGCGGTTTTATTATGGTCGAGGGTTTTATGTGCAGTCTACCACACAGGACAGAGGGTATATTCGGGCATCGCTTTGTAAGGATTATGAGTAAGGATAACATACTTAAGCTGGCTCCATTTTTCTAATGGTACCAGCTTAAGTTTTAACCAAATTAACTTGATATTCAGAAAAATTTCAC
>JACMMQ010000200.1 GCA_014378955.1 Clostridia bacterium | reverse complement strand
TTTACTTAATTTTTTTCAAAAAATTACGGGGTCAAGGGGCGGCGCCCTTGTCGTCGTCCGCAGACGGCGAAATCTAAACACTCAAAGAGTATTTTTCTTTGTTACTTTCTTTTTGCGATAGAAAAAGAAAGTAAGGTTTTTGCAAAAGCTGAGCTAATATAAAAAATGATACAGACAAATTAATACAAATATGAAACACGCACATCCTCATTTTCATATATTGTATTATAGCAATTTTGCGGTAATTTTAAAATTACTGTTTAACTTTGCCTCCTTTGGTCAACCGCCTTACCATTGGAGGCTCGTACATATTAAAGGAGTGATTATCATGTATCCGTATCCGTATTTTTTCACGCCAGCGGAAAATCAAGCGATTGCCTATTTAAAAGGTAGTACAATTATGCCTAACATCCGTGGCAAGGTGACCTTTGAGCCATGGGGTAATGGCACCCGTGTCACAGCAGAGGTGTATGGACTTCCCCCTTATTCCCCTGCATCCGAGGGGAAACCACAGGTCGGTCCGTTTGGCTTTCACATGCATGATATGGGCAACTGTGCAGAGGGCGACCCGAATAAACCGTTCATGGGCGCTGGTGAGCATTTCAATCCAACACAGCAGCCACATGGCAACCATGCAGGGGACTTCCCTGTGCTATTTTCAAATCACGGTTTTGCCAAAATGTGCTTCTATACCGATAAGTTTCAACCGCAAGACATCATCGGAAAGTCTGTGATGATCCATCAAAGTCCAGATGATTACCGTACACAGCCAGCGGGTGATAGTGGTAAGCGCATTGCTTGTGGCGTTATTCAATAAAACTTAAACTAAAATAATTTATTTTAAAAATTTAAAATCAATAAAAAAATTTCCAGCATATTTTACGCTATTTTGACGCATCCTATAAACTGAAAAAGGATAAGAGGATTAATCAAAAGAATAAATTTTTTCGTTTGTGGCATACTACTATCATAACGAAAAGGAGATGAGAATATGCAAAGAGTATCTTTATTACTCGTAATTATCGGAGCACTAAACTGGGGTCTCATTGGGTTATTTGGCTTTGACTTGGTTGCGACTATTTTTGGTGGTCAGAATGCTGTCGTAAGCAGAATTATATACACATTGGTGGGCTTGGCTGGTTTATATGCCATCACACTATTGTTCCAAGAAAAAGTACCCGTTGAAGACTAATGGTAAAGCCGATTGCTTATGCAATCGGCTTTATTTTTGTATAAGAATCTGGACGGATAACCCGTCCACTACAATATTTTGCGAACAATAAAAAGGATTGCCAAATAATCTTTGGCAATCCTTTTTATTATAACAACTACTGATAAACCTTTACTTCATAAGCCCCATTACTTTTCAAAATATCCTGTACACGGCTAGTATTGCTACTCTCCGTTTTCATGCTCCACAGAATTTTACCGCTCTTAACATCTCTTTCGTATCGCTTGCTTTCTTCCTCAGGTATCCCTAAGTCCACCAAGCCTCCGACAACGCCGCCTGTAATTGCACCAGATAGCAACCCTGCGATAGGTCCCGCTGCTGCTATAACACCAAGCCCTGGGATTGCAATTGTGCCCATGCCCAATAGCAAGCCTGCTACGCCTCCTAAGACACCGCCCGTTACTGCGCCACCCGACATGTTGTCATTGGTCATATCGGCATTTCTTGCACTTGCGTCGTCATTATCCCCATTGTTTTTTTGGTCGTCTTTGGCAATAATGGAAATATCATCTGTCCTCAGACCTTGATCCTTGACTTGACGTGCAGCATTCTCCGCATTTTGATAGCTATCGAATACACCAACCACTGTTTGTGACATATGCTTCACTCCTCTTTACAAATTTTGAGATTTCGCTCTAGGTTATTATTTGCAAAAAGGCTCTCAAATATGCCCTATACGTTTTATATGTTACGAAATGCCATTGGTGTTTTTTGCATATGTTTTTTGAATAAATAACTAAATTGTGCTGAGGTGGAAAAACCACATTCAATTGCAATGTCTGAAATGTTCATGGTCGTTTTGCTCAGCTTTTCCTTGGCACTTTCTATCCGCTTGTTCATGATGTATTGATTGGGTGAATACCCAGTGATTTCCTTAAATTTGTGTCTAAAATGGTCATAACTATAACAGGTCAGCTCCGCTAAGCTTTGCAAATTAATCTTTTCGTTAAAATGCACATCCATATAATTCTTAATATA
>JACMMQ010000199.1 GCA_014378955.1 Clostridia bacterium | reverse complement strand
ACATATTTGCCTTCACGTCCTGCAAATGGACTGTTGTTAACGATAAAATTCATCGAAATGGTTGGTTCATCAATTTCTACAAACGGTAACGGCTCAGGAAATCCAGGGTCACAAGCTGTTTCTCCGATATCAAGGTCTGCAATACCAGCTACCGCAATGATATCGCCTAAGCTTGCTTCATCTACTTCCACTCGTTTAAGTCCTTCAAACTGATACAAGCGGGAAATTTTCACATTGGTTTGCTTGCCATCTTTTTTACATAGCACTGCTTGCTGTCCGTGCTTCACGCTACCACGCTCAACACGACCAATGCCAATACGGCCAAGGTATTCATCATAGTCAATGTTTGAAAATAAAATCTGCAACGGTCCTTCAAGATCACCCTCAGGGGCTGGCACACATTTCACAATAGAATCAAATAACGGCATCATGTCTGTGCCTTTTACATTGTGGTCAAGCATCGCATAGCCATCACGTGCAGATGCATATACCACAGGGAAGTCAAGCTGGTCATCATCCGCACCAAGCTCTATGAACAATTCTAAAATTTCGTCAATCACTTCAATCGGCCTAGCACCATCACGGTCAATTTTATTCACGACGACAATAGGCTGTCTTTTAAGACCCAATGCTTTTTTAAGCACAAAACGTGTTTGTGGCATACAGCCCTCAAACGCATCCACTAATAATAGCACGCCGTCTACCATTTTGAGAATACGCTCCACTTCGCCACCAAAATCGGCATGCCCTGGGGTGTCGATGATGTTAATTTTGTGCTCGCCATAATGCACGGCGGTATTTTTCGCTAAAATGGTGATACCACGCTCACGCTCTAAATCATTCGAGTCCATGACACGTTCTTGCACCTGCTCGTTTGCACGATAGATACCACTTTGCTTCAACATTTCATCCACCAAGGTGGTCTTGCCATGGTCAACGTGCGCTATAATTGCAATATTTCTTATTTCATTTCTGACGCTCATTCTAATTAATCTCCTCATTATAAACCTTATTTATATATTTAAAGCCATGATTATTTGTCCACACAAACGGACTTTACCATTGCAAAATATTCTCGTAAAATGTATTGCGGATAATCGATCAACGGTGTTTTTGCTGACACAATGCGTGCATTCAGCCCCACCCGTCCTGCTAACAGCTTGATACGCGCCATGTGAAAATCGTTCGATACCATGACAATGGGCGCATTGACTGGTATTTCTAACTGCTTGAGTATAGTCTTGCTATAAACTAAATTTTCATACGTACTGGTTGCTGATTGCTCCTTATAAATGCGTTTTTCATCGATGCCATGTGCCACCAAATATTGACGCATTCCTTCTGCTTCGGTGATTGTTTCAGGCTTGGTTAATCCGCCACTCACAACCACAACCATTGCAGGATTTGCATTCAAAATTTCAAGTCCTTTGTCCAAACGCTCACGCAAAGCTGGTGAAACGTCGCTATTCAGTAAGCTTGCACCAAAAATCAGCATGGTATTGGCGCCTTGCACATTCTCATCAATGCCACCCATTATAATAAATGCTTCAACCAGTAAAAATGCGCATAGCATAAGCCCAAGCACCCATGCGCCAAACCTTGTAATGTTGTTTCTTTGAACCTTTTGCTTTAAGTTCACGGTGCTACATGTCCATGCGATGACCGCAAAAACAAGGTAGAATAACGTGTATTCAGTCACTTTTTCTCGTATTATGATGTACATGACACAATAAAAACCCAAAAGGCTTGCGCACACGCGAAAAGCTATTTTTTGCATATTCAACTATTCTCCCATCGTCCTGTTGCGCCGCAAGGCAACAACAGCTTGCTTTTTGTAATGGGTAGCCCGATTTCGTCCGATAATGATTGTCCGCCAAAGGTTTTTTGCAGTGTCACATTTAAAACATTTCTTAATACTGTAGGCGCTAGTCCTGTGGTATAAGAATTTAAGATGAAAAATAACGGATTGTCTGATAATATTTCCCTGCAGCTATTTAAAAGAGGCATGAGCTCATCTTCTATTTTCCAAATCTCACCGTTTGGCCCTCGACCGTAAGAGGGCGGATCCATAATGATGCCATCGTATTTCTTGCCACGACGACTTTCACGCTGTACAAACTTGATGACATCGTCCACGATAAATCGCACAGGACTACTAGATAAATTGGATAGCGCCATATTTTCCTTCGCCCACGCTACCATGCCCTTTGATGCATCGACATGGCACACCTCAGCCCCTGCTTGAGCAGCTGCCACTGTTGCACCGCCTGTATAGGCAAAAAGGTTTAACACCTTGATCGGTCTATTTGCATTTTGAATTTTATCCATCATCCACGACCAATTGGTTGCTTGCTCTGGGAATAAACCAGTGTGCTTAAAGCCCATTGGCTTGATGTGAAATGCAAGGGACTGGAAGTTGATCGTCCAGCGTTCAGGCATTTTTTTGAGCATTTCCCATTGTCCACCGCCCGTTTGAGAGCGATGGTAATGACCGTGGGCGTTTTGCCAAAGCTTGTCGTTTGATTTTTGCCAAATGACTTGTGGGTCAGGTCGTCGTAAGATGATATCGCCCCATCGCTCAAGCTTTTCGCCATCGCCTGTGTCTAAAACTTCGTAATCTATCCAGTTATCCGCTAACCACATACATTCTGCCTCCGTGTTTTTGCAATAAAAGTTTTACTCATTTTTTTCAAAAAATTGCAGAGTCAAATGACCACGCCACCTTCGTGGCTATGAATGCAAAAGGCGCATTCATTTGGTCGAATAGAAGAAAATATTGCTACGCAATATTATGGGCAGCGCCCTT
>JACMMQ010000198.1 GCA_014378955.1 Clostridia bacterium | reverse complement strand
GGTTTTTTAATGAAGTTTTGGTCAATTTTTTTCAAAAAATTGCGGGTTCAAAGGGTGGAACCCTTTGGCGACGTCCGAAGACGGCGAAATCCAAACACTCAAAGAGTATTTTTCTTTGTTACTTTCTTTTTACGATAGAAAAAGAAAGTAAGGTTTTTGTTTTCTCCTGTGCTTTAATCATTCCTCTGCCCTAAGAAATGCTCCAAAAATGCCCTATTGCCCCAAAAATGCAAATGCGGATAGCCTGCAATGACCTTGTATTTTTGATAATGCCCTGCCCATTGCCTTGTGCCCTTTTGCACGGTTGAAACATAGTTGGGCGTGGTTTCAAATGTGCTTTTTGCATAATGAAATTCGTGTGCCTTGATGCGGTCGCCTGCTTGCCCGAAGGCGCAATTTTCTGTCAAGGTTACCTCGCAATACCCAAAATGCTGTAGGGATGTGGTCATTTCGCCCACGGCATTCAATATGCCCACCATCGGTTGCCCTGCTAGTGATTTGCTCAAATACAAAAAGCCCCCACATTCCGCATACATCGGTAGCCCTGCTTGTGCCTTCTTTAAAATGTCTTGACGCATGGCGGTATTTTGTGATAGTTCATGTGTAAATAGCTCTGGGTAGCCGCCACCTATGTACACGCCGTCCAACGCATGTGGCAATTGCTTGTCCTGCAAGGGGCTAAACGGTATGAGCTGTACGCCCATTTGTTCGAGTAAATCCAAATTGTCTTGATAATAAAAGTTGAATGCCTTGTCCCTTGCTATGCCTATGCGTACGGTTTTGGATAATGGCTTGACAGGCGTTATTGTGGGTGCAGTCAACGGCTTGGCTTGTGTCGCAATCGCTTGTAACATTGCCATATCCACCGTTTGCAAAACGCTTTCGCCCAATGCCTGCAATTTGTCATGCAAGCCGTCCACTTCCTCGCTTGGCACCAGACCCAGATGACGGTCTGCCAACGTAAAGCGGTCGTCCTTTTGCAAATAGCCCACCACAGGCACGGTTGTATTTTCCTCCACAATCGCCTTGAGCATCGCATAGTGCATGGGCGTTTTCACGCCGTTGAGCAAAACGCCTGCTAGTCGCAAGGATGGGTCAAAATTATTGAAACCGTTTATCATTGCTGCTAGGGATAGCGACATGCCCTTGACATCCACCACCAAAATAACTGGGGTTTGCGTGATTTTGGCAATGTCCGCACTGCTCGCTTGGCTTGTGTTGCCCCCAACACCGTCAAACAGCCCCATCACGCCCTCGATGACTGAAATGTCACATGATGATGCGGCGCTTAAAAACAAGTGGCGTACTGTTTCGGGCGTGCATAAAAAGCTATCCAAATTGCGTGAAGCCCTGCCTGTCACCGCCTTGTGAAACATTGGGTCGATGTAATCGGGTCCTGCCTTGAACGGCTGAACGCTCACACCCTTTTGCACCAATGCTGATAATATTCCCAAAACGGCAGTGGTTTTGCCACAGCCACTGTTTGTGCCTGCAATCATAATTCTTGGGTAAATCATCCGTTATTCTCCTAATATACGATCAACGATAATGTCTGCAAGTCGCTCGTCGTCCCCCAAATGGCTTGTCATGGTCAGTGTGACGTCTGGGAATTGCTTGCCGATTTCTAACAGCTCGTTTGGAATGTCCTCCGTTACATGCACCCCATCAAAGATGAAAAATGGCACAACCTTGATATGTTTTACGCCTTGTTGTACCAAGGATTGAACGCCCCAGTGTAGGTCTTTTTCTGAAAATTGTAGGTATGCCGCTTGTACAATGGTGTCCGATACCTTTTGGCGTACCATTTTTAAAATGCTTTGTAGGATGCGGTCTGTTTCCTCACGCTTGCTCCCATGCGCTAATACCAATATGCCTGTCATTATGTTGTCCTCCGTTGGTTTAATTTACTTTATTGTCATACTCCCCCAACTGTCATTCCGAGCGAATACACGAGGAATCTCTTGGTTTAACTTTGTGCGAACATTGAGATTCTTCGCTTCGCTCTGAATGACAACTTTTAGGGCGTTGTGCGTATGTTTTATATTATTTCTTTGAACGTATCGTAAATTGCCTGTGCGGTTTGTTCTAGCTGTTGCTGTGTATGGGCATCTGACAAAAATACCGCTTCAAATTGTGACGGTGCTAGATAAATTCCCCTTGCTAGCATGCCCTTGAAATATTCTTCAAACCGTGCGGTATCACTGGTTTTTGCACTTTCATAATCGGTGACAGGCTGGTCGGTGAAGAATACGCTGAATACACCGCCTACACGATTGATTTGTAGTGCGATGCCATTTTCCTTTGCGGCTTTTGCATAGGCATCGGTCAAAAACACTGCCGATTGTGCTAGCTTTTGATAAATTTCTGGTTGGTCACGCAACAATGACAACGTCTTAATGCCTGCCGCCATTGCCACGGGATTGCCCGATAACGTGCCTGCTTGGTACACGGCGCCTAGCGGTGCAACGCATTGCATGATTGCCTTTTTGCCACCATACGCCCCCACTGGCAAGCCGCCGCCAATAATTTTCCCCAATGTAGTCAAATCGGGCGTGATGCCGTAATACGCCTGTGCACCACCATAAGCGGCACGAAAGCCAGAAATAACCTCGTCAAATATCAGCACACTGCTGTATTGTGTGGTCAATGTGCGAAGCCTTTGCAAAAATGCGATATTGGGCGGTACAACCCCCATATTGCCTGCAATTGGTTCTATAATGACCGCCGCTATTTGCTCGCCCATTTTTTCAAACAATTGTGCTAACTGTTGTTCGTCATTGTACGGTAATGTAAGTGTACACGCCGCTACCCCCTTGGGTACGCCTGCACTGTCTGGCTCACCTAATGTCAACACGCCCGAGCCTGCCTTGACCAGCATGCCATCTGCGTGTCCGTGGTAACAGCCCTCAAATTTCACAACCAGCTCTCGCCCCGTAAACCCTCGTGCGACACGGATTGCACTCATCACCGCTTCTGTGCCAGAGCTGACCATGCGTACCATTTCAATAGACGGCACCGCCTCGCAAATCATTTCCGCCAACGTAATTTCAAGCGGACAGGGTGCACCAAACGATGTGCCTTTTTGCGCCGTTTCGCATATGGCTTGTACTACTTGAGGGTGTGCATGCCCCAAAATGGCAGGCCCCCACGAGCATACATAATCAATATAGCAGTTGCCGTCCACGTCCCAAATATTCGCCCCCTGTGCTTTTTCAATAAACGGTGGCGTCAAGCCCACCGAACGAAAGGCACGTACTGGGCTGTTGACACCCCCGGGGATGATGCTTTGTGCTTTATCAAAATATTGTTTAGAATTCATATTTACACGTCCTTTAACCATTGTGCTAACTGCTTTGCATAATACGTCAAAATGATTTTTGCACCTGCGCGCTTGATGGCATAAATTGATTCTACCACCGCTTTTTGCTCGTCTATCCAGCCATTTTGCGCCGCCGCCTTGAGCATGGCATATTCACCGCTCACCTGATACGCCGCCACTGGCATGTTCACTGTATCCGCAATTCGGGTGATAATGTCCAAATATGCGCCCGCTGGCTTGACCATGACGATGTCTGCACCCTCTTGAATGTCCAAAAGCACCTCTTTAACCGCTTCGTCTTGGTTGCGATAGTCCATTTGATAGGTTTTGCGGTCGCCAAATATGGGTGCAGAGCCTGCCGCTTCACGAAATGGGCCGTAAAAGGCGGAGGCGTATTTTGCGCTATAGGACATGATTAAAACATCCTCAAAGCCGTCTTGGTCTAGTGCTTCACGTATTGCCTGCACCCTGCCGTCCATCATGTCAGAGGGGGCGACCACGTCTGCACCTGCTTTCGCATAGCAAAGGGCGGTTTTCGCCAACAATGGCACGGTCGGGTCATTTAATATTTTATCATGCTTGACTATGCCACAATGTCCGTGGTCTGTATATTCACAAAGACAGACGTCCGCTATGACCAAAAGCTTGGGGAATTTTTGCTTTATGGCATCAATGGCTTTCGCCACAATGGCATCGCTTTGATACGCCATTGAGCCGATGGCATCTTTTTTCGCCTGCGGAATCACGCCGAACAGTAAAACCGCTTGAATACCGCATTGCACCACGCTTTCACATTCTAAAAGCAAGGTGTCAATGGAAAAATGGTACACGTCAGGCATGGACGATATTTCAGCCTTGATGCCCTGCCCCTCCACCACAAACATCGGATACACCAAATCGCTCACCGACACATGCGTTTGTGCGACCAGCTGTCGCATCGCTTCGCTCGTTCTTAATCTTCTCGGTCTGATGATCATCCTTTTCCCTCCAACGCCATGAGCTTTTGTAGCACGCCGTCAATGGTGTGTGTGTCTGCTGTGACGGTTGTAAGCCCTGCTTTTTTTGCGGTGTCCGCTGTCACAGGGCCTATGCAAACGGTAGTTGCTGTGGGCATTGGGAGCCCTACCGCCTGTACCCTTTGCACAAAATGATGCACCGCCGAGCTACTCGCAAAAATGAGATAGTGCGTTGTTTGAAGCATTTCTGCGGTGAGGTCAAACGCTTCAGGGGTGGTGGTGTACGCATCAAAGCGTGTGGCGTTGGGGATGTCGCAACGCTCCGCTAAATTGCCTAAAATGCAAAGCACCCTGTCGTCCGCTGTCAACCTTTCCCGCAAGCCTTGCACCAGCTGCTTTGCGGTGAATATTTCGGGCATATAGTCCACACACAAGCCCCTATCTGTCACTGCCTGTGCGGTCACCGTGCCAACCACCGCTATTTTTAAGCCCACAAGGGCACGAATGTCTCTTTTTTCCTGCTTGAGCTTGTCAAAAAATATATTCACGCCATTTACGCTGGTAAATACCAACCACTGTGACTGTGAAAGGGTGTCCATGGGCAAGGCTTGGTTTGTAGGGGTGATGCGAACGGTGGGAATTTCTACCACCTGTGCACCAAGCTGTGATAGCCTTTGCACCATGTCGGACGCTTGC
>JACMMQ010000197.1 GCA_014378955.1 Clostridia bacterium | reverse complement strand
TTGCGATGATTGCAGTACATGAGGCACTCAAAAGTCGCAAGCTCCGTTCGCACCTCATTTTACAAGTGCACGATGAATTGATTGTGGAAACGCATCGTGAGGAATTAGAAGAAGTCAAAAAACTGCTAAAGGATTGCATGGAAAATGCGGTCAAGCTAGCGGTACCAATCAGTGTAGATTTGGGTGTGGGGGAAAGCTGGTATGATTCAAAATAAGAAAATAATCGGGATCACGGGTGCTTCTGGCAGTGGCAAGGGCATGGTTTCAAAATTTTTAATACAAAAGGGCTTTTATGTCATTGATGCGGATTTAATTGCACGGCAGGTGGTGCAAAAAGGTCAGCCGTGCTTGGCGGAAGTTGTTGCGCATTTTTCTAACGAGGTTTTGCTTGAAGATGGCACGCTCAACCGCAAACGGTTAGGCGAAATCGTTTTTTCACACCCCCGTGCGTTGGCATGTTTAAATGACATCACGCATAAATATATTAAAAAGGCAATTCAAGCAGAGATAGCGCAAGCACAGGCATCGCTGGTTTTCATTGATGCGGCGGCATTGATAGAAGGTGACCTGCTTCCCATTTGTGATAAGCTGTGGGTGGTGACCGCTGACCGTGATGTGCGTATAAATCGCATCATCGGGCGTGATGGCTTGACACAAAAACAGGCAACTGACCGTGTGCAGGCACAAAGGCAGGACTATGTGCACTTTGCGGATGTCGTTATTCAAAACGATGGGTGCATTGCTCAACTCGAAGCACAAGTCAGTGATTGTTTAAAAGAAATCAACATTTCGTAAAGAGGTACAACGTGCTCATAATTGTTAATCGAAAAAAGTTTATACGTTTTCTATGCCTCATCATATTGGTGCTGGGGATTATTTGTGCTGTGCCTTATGGCTTTAAGCAAATCATGTATCCGTTGCCCTATCAGCAAATCATTGTGTTTCAGGCGGCGAAATATCAACTAGACCCGCTTTTTGTTGCGGCGATGATACGTGAGGAAAGTCGCTTTGAGCCCACAGCACAGTCAAGGAAATCCGCAAAAGGACTCATGCAGCTTACGGATGAAACTGCAAAAGAGGTGGCTCAAAAAATAGGCATTCAGGACTTTACACATGACATGCTTTATGAGCCGGAAATCAACATTGCATTGGGCTGTTATTATATAGCTTCCTTGCTTGATACATACAACCACGATATCAAGCTTGCGTTAGCCGCATACAATGCAGGCGGTGGCAATGTGAAAAAGTGGCTAAAAGACCCACGATATTCCAAAGACGGCAAAACGCTCACCGATATTCCTTTTCAAGAAACTAAAAATTACGTACAACGGGTACAAAATTCTCGTCAGTGGTATAAACGGTTGTATCCAAATTTAAAATAACTAAGGGTGGCTCATCATGAGTCACCCTTAGTTATATAGACATATTGTGTTTCAGAAACATACATCAATTGACCGAAATACGCACCATTTTTCGAGGTGACAATTACGTTTTTATTGTGGGCATTTTGTTTTAGAATAAGTGGCAAAACGTTGTTTTCGTGGTCTATACCAACAATGGCGGTGTATGCTTTATTGGGGTCATACACAAAGGGGCTGCCATGGGGTGCGCATACGATGGACATGCTCGTGACCCGATTGAGCATCACTTGCATCAAGCCCAACAAGCCCCAGTCACACGAGCTGGCATTTGCTATACTGGCATTGGATTTTATATCGATATAGGTCGCGCGTGTATTTAAAACCAGCAGCGTATTTTCAGGGCGGATGTTTTGTTCGCCCACCTGTGCGAGGATTTGTGAACAAATATGCCGATCAACTGCATTGAGCTCTTTGTAGCACGCCACCTCTGAGATGTTTAAAAGCACCAACAGCAACACAAGACATGCCAAAATACCATTTTTAAGCCACTGCTTTTTAATCAATAAATCAAATAATGCCTGACCAATGATGCTTAAACCAAGCAAGGACAGAAAAATATTACGATTGGCAAGATAGTAATAATTCAAAACAAAAAAAGGCAATAACGGGACAACGCATAACGATAATCCCATGATAATAGCACGGGTGGTGCGTGTGTGCACTAAAACATCTTTATTGGATTTCCATACCAATAAGACACCTAAGCCCGCAGTCCATAACGCATAGCACCAGTATTTTACATTTGAAAATAGTATATGATTGACTTGTAATGCATTTTGAAAAGCAAAGGATTGTTTTGTATGAAAATAGTAAATAATAGATTGCCAAACCAAATCCGCTTGCGTGAAATAATCAATCGTCCGAACCTCATTGCGTGCAAGCTGTGGATTGTGCATGATAAAATAGGCATAGTAAGCGAGGATGATTGCTAAATTCAAAAAAGGCAAAAGC
>JACMMQ010000196.1 GCA_014378955.1 Clostridia bacterium | reverse complement strand
GATGAAATTTTAAAAGTGCCAATTAAATAAGGCATATAGAAAGGCTGGAAAACATTGTTTTCCAGCCTTTTGCATTGGTGAAAACCTTACTTTCTTTTTCTATCGTAAAAAGAAAGTAACAAAGAAAAATACTCTTTGAGTGTTTGGATTTCGCCGTCTGCGGACAGCACCAAAGGGCGCTGCCCTTTTGAAACCCGCAATTTTTTGAAAAAAATTGAGTAAAACTTTAATGTTTATTTGCAATAATTTAAGAAATCCCAATTAAAGTTTTTGTCCCCTTTTTTCAAAAAGGGGCGGGCGTGGGCAGCGCCCACACGGTTCCGCAGATTTATTTCGTTAGCAATGCGATACGTGCCTTTGCGTTGTCAATGGCGTTTAAAACGGTTTGCTTGGCAGGGCCGCCGATCAATTTGCGGTCGTTTACGCATTGCTCAAGTGAAATGGCTTGGTATATTGCATCTGTAAAGATTTCGTGGAATTGCTTGTATTCTGCCATCGTGAGCTGGTCGAGTGCCTTTTGTTGTCTGATGCAGTAGTTGACCATTTTGCCCACTACCTCATGTGCTTCACGGAATGGCAACCCCTGCTTGACCAAATAATCTGCAACATCGGTTGCATTGGTGAAGCCGCCCTGTGCCCCTTGGTACATTTTTTGTGCGTTGGGCTTCATGGTTTCTATCATTTTAACAAACACAGGCAAGCACAGCTTCACCGTGTCCACCGCATCGAAAATCGCTTCCTTGTCCTCTTGCATGTCCTTGTTATACGCAAGCGGCAACGACTTCATGGTGGTGAGTAACGCCATCAAATTGCCATACACACGCCCTGTTTTGCCACGGATTAGCTCGGCAACATCAGGGTTTTTCTTTTGTGGCATGATGCTTGAGCCTGTGCTGTACGCATCGTCCATTTCAACGAATGAAAATTCATGGCTTGACCAAACGATCAATTCCTCGCAAAATCGGCTCAAATGCATCATCACAAGCGATAAGCAAGACGCCAATTCTAGCACGAAATCACGGTCACTTACGCCGTCCAAGCTATTTTGGGTAATGGCGTCAAAGCCCAACGCATCGGCAACCATTTGGCGGTCAAGCGGATAGGTCGTGCCAGCCAATGCACCAGAGCCAAGCGGTAGGACATTCATACGCTTTTTGCAATCGCTCAAGCGGTCTATGTCACGGTAAAACATTTCAAAATATGCCATGAAATGATGTGCAAGGGTAATGGGCTGTGCCTTTTGCAAATGGGTATAGCCGGGCATGATCGTGTCGGTGTGCTGTTCGCTCAAGGTGGTCAGTGTGGCTAATAATTCCTTGAGCATGCCCTTAACGGTATCAATTTCGCCCATCAAATACAGCCGAATGTCCAAAGTCACTTGGTCATTGCGACTTCTGCCTGTGTGTAAGCGCTTTCCCACGTCCCCTATGCGATCGATTAAAATCTTTTCAATGTTCATGTGAATGTCTTCAGCATCAATTTCAAATTCTACCTTGCCCAATTCAATATCTGCTAATATTTCTTGCAAGGTGACTTGTATCAATTTCGCATCTTCCATCGGAATGACACCACATTTGCCGAGCATATCGGCATGTGCCATACTGCCCTTGATATCCTCACGGTACATGCGAAAATCAAAGCGAATGGAGGAATTGAAGTCATCCACCAAGCTGTCTGTTGCCTTGTCAAATCGTCCGCCCCATAATTTCATAAAATCTTCCTTTTTAATAATATTATAAGATACCGATATAAACCTTACGACAAGGGGTTCCACCCCTTGACCCCGCAATTTTTTGAAAAAAATTGATTAAAACTTTGATGTTATATGTTAATTATTTATGCTTTTCCATCATCAACGCACGCACCTTGAGTGGCAAGCCAAACAGGTTGATAAAGCCTTCTGCATCCTTTTGGTTATAAACTTCGTCACGACCAAACGTCGCCATATCTTCATTATATAATGAATAAGGTGATTTAGCACCTGCTACCATGCAGTTGCCCTTGTATAACTTCATACGCACAGTGCCTGTCACCACTTCTTGTGTGCTGTCTACAAATGCGGACAACGCTTCACGCAATGGGGTGTACCAGTTGCCGTCATACACAAGCTCAGCAAATTGGATTGCCAATTGTGCCTTGGTTTTTTGAGTCATTCTATCCAGGGTCAAATATTCAAGCTCTTGGTGTGCCGCGTACATGATCGTGCCACCTGGTGTTTCGTATACGCCACGAGATTTCATCCCTACTAAACGATTTTCCACAATATCGTCAATACCGATACCATTTTCACCGCCCAATCGGTTAAGCTCGGTCAACAATTCCACAGGATTATATTTTACACCATTTACAGACAAAGGAATACCCTTTTCAAACGCAATTTCCACATACGTTGGCACATCAGGTGCTTTTTCTGGAGAAACCATGAGCTTCAAAATTTTATCAAACATTGGCTCATTCCAAGGATCTTCTAGGTCTTGCCCTTCGTGGCTAAGATGCCAAATATTACGATCCATGCTGTAGTTGTCTTTTTTAGACACTGGAATTGGAATGTTACGCTCGTTTGCATAATCAATCGCATCCTCACGTGATTTTAAATCCCAAATACGCCAAGGTGCAATGATTTTTAAGTGTGGCGCCAATGCCTTGACAGTCAATTCAAAACGCACCTGGTCGTTACCCTTGCCAGTTGCACCGTGACAAATAGCCACTGCGCCTTCTTTTTCAGCAATTTCAACCATTTTTTTAGCGATACAAGGACGTGCAAACGAGGTGCCTAATAAATATTTTGATTCATATTTTGCCCCAGCCTTCATGGTAGGGTAGATAAAATCGGTGATAAATTCCTCGGTCAAGTCCTCAATGTAGATTTTGCTTGCACCAGTGTTGATGGCTTTTTCTTTCAATGGATCAAGCTCATCGCCTTGACCAACGTCAGCGGCGTACGCAATCACCTCATAATCATAGTTTTCCTTGAGCCATGGAATAATGATGGACGTATCCAATCCCCCCGAATAGGCAAGGATAACTTTTTCTTTTTTACGCATGTACAAAAACCTCCTCATATGATATACTTACATAAATTATTCTTCATACATTATACATGTTCATGCATAAAAATGCAATACCTATTTAACCGAAATTTGGAAAAGGTGGAAATATGAGAATTTTAGGCATAGACCCTGGGCTTGCGATTGTGGGATATGGCATAATCGCATCTAATGGGCAACGACACAGTCCTGTTGCATATGGAGCGATTTTAACCCCTGCAAAAACCTCGCTACCAAGCCGTATTAGCACGATTTATCAAGGCATTTGCGAGCTTATCGAAACGTATAAACCCACTGCAGTTGCAATAGAAGAGCTGTTTTTCAACACCAATACCACCACCGCCTTTGCGGTTGCACAAGCACGTGGCGTAATGCTACTAGCCGCTGTCAATGCAGGGGTTGCACTTTATGAATATACACCCCTTCAGGTCAAGCAAGCAGTGGTTGGATATGGACGAGCGGAAAAGGCACAAGTACAGCAAATGGTGAAAATGCTCTTAAATTTGCAGGAAATCCCCAAGCCAGACGACGTTGCGGATGCCTTAGCAGTGGCGTTATGCCATGCGCATTCTGCAAAAATGAATGACTATTTGGGAATAGGTAAGGTATAAAATATCAGATATTATGTATATTTATGCATAACGAGGTGAAATGATGTACGGCTATTTAAAAGGTACTTTAGAACAAGTGAAGGATCAAAGCATTATTATAGAAGTGGCAGGCGTAGGCTATCGGGTGACTGTATCCGCTCACACACGAGAAAAGCTACCACACATGCATCAAGGGCTCAAGCTTTTCACCACCTTCAAGGTCAAGGAGGATGCCATGGAGCTGTACGGCTTTTTTGATGAGGACGAGCAAGCAATATTTGAAATGCTTTTAGCGGTATCAGGGGTTGGACCCAAAGCCGCCTTGAATATTTTATCCGTCATCACACCACAAAAGTTTCCGTTTATCATTGCAACGGGCGATGTCAAATCCATTACACAAGCGGCAGGTGTGGGCACCAAGCTTGCACAGCGTATTTTATTAGAATTAAAGGACAAGGTGAAGGTGGCAGACCTTACTGGCTTGTCTATGGAGGACGTTCAAAGGGTGCCAGACAATGAAGCATCCGAAGCAGTAACGGCTTTGATTTCATTGGGCTATACATACCCAGAAGCGATGAAGGCGGTAAGTGCCGTGGGGGATAGTGCAAAAACAATTGAGGACATTATCAAGATGGCATTGAAAAAAATGATGTAATTGTAAGGGGTTATACACATGGAAGAAAATCGCATTATCACCAATAACTATACAATGGATGATTTAGACATTGAAACAGGCTTGCGCCCAAAATCAATGGATGAATATATCGGTCAAAAAAAGGTTAAAGAAAATCTGAAAATATTTATAGAAGCCGCACGCAATCGGCGTGAGCCACTCGACCATGTGCTTTTATATGGGCCACCAGGCTTGGGTAAAACCACGTTGTCTACCATTATCGCCAATGAAATGGGCGTTGCCATTCGCATCACGTCAGGGCCTGCGATTGAAAAGGCAGGGGATTTGGCGGCGATATTGACCAACCTAGGACAGCATGATATTTTATTCATTGATGAAATTCACCGTTTAAATCGAACGGTGGAGGAAATACTGTACCCTGCGATGGAGGACTACGCACTGGATATTATCATCGGCAAAGGGCCAAGCGCACGCTCCATTCGCTTGGATTTGCCAAAGTTTACGCTCATTGGAGCGACGACAAGAGCAGGCAACTTGACGGCACCTCTGCGTGACCGTTTTGGGGTAATTAGTCGATTAGACCTGTACACCAATGAGGAATTAGCACGCATTGTCGTTCGTTCAGCAGGCATTTTGGGCATTGACATTGATGCCGAAGGCGCATCAGAAATCGCACGTCGTTCACGGGGAACCCCGAGAATTGCCAACCGCTTGCTCAAGCGTGTGCGTGATTTCGCAGAGGTCAAGGGGGACGGCACTATATCCAAGGCGATTGCGGACTATGCACTCAAGCAATTAGAGGTCGACCACATCGGCTTAGATATGGTGGATCGCCGTATGATTTTAGCAATGATACAAAAATTTGCAGGAGGCCCTGTGGGGTTGGATACACTTTCCGCATCTATCGGGGAAGAAACAACAACCATTGAGGACGTGTATGAGCCATATTTGTTGCAATTAGGCTTTATACAACGCACCCCTCGTGGGAGAATTGTCACCGCATTGGCATATGAACATTTTGGTGTACCTATGTTAATCAAATAACGCTTGACATTTCACGATTTTTTCATATAATATAAATGACAAAGCGAAGAGAGAAAAGTAATGCGTAAACGGCAATTAGAGAGGGAATTCTAGGCTGAAAAATTCCTTGCACGTGCGGTATGAAGCTACTCTCGTTATAGGTGTTCCTATACGCTCTGAAAGAAAGTTCAGCGCCTCGCCTCGTTATCGGCGGCTCAAGACGATAGCAATTTTGCTATCAATGAGGGTGGTACCGCGAGTGATCTCGCCCCTTTTTTACAAGGGGCGAGTTTTTTGTATAAAAATCAAATAAAACCTTACTTTCTTTTTCTATCGCAAAAAGAAAGTAACAAAGAAAAATACTCTTTGAGTGTTTGGATTTCGCCGTCTGCGGACGACACCAAAGGGTTCCACCCTTTGAACCCGCAATTTTTTGAAAAAAATTGACAAAAACTTTATTTTAAAACCCCTTACTAAAGTTTTTGTCCCCTTTTTTCAAAAAGGGGCGGGTGTGGGCAGCGCCCACCGTGCTCTACCTATTACGATTATAAGGAGTTATACACATGAAAAAATTAGGTCTGAATGAAATTAGGGAAAAATATTTAGCGTTTTTTGAGGGCAAGGGACATTTGCGATTGCCGAGCTTTCCGTTAGTACCGCAGGGAGATGCTAGCCTTTTGCTGATCAATGCAGGCATGGCACCGCTCAAGCCGTATTTCACAGGCAAGGAGGTGCCACCGAGCAAGCGTGTGACCACCTGTCAAAAGTGCATTCGCACCCCGGACATTGAAAGAGTGGGCAAAACCGCAAGACACGGTACATTTTTTGAAATGCTAGGCAACTTCTCGTTCGGCGACTATTTTAAGGTAGAAGCGACTGCTTGGGCGTGGGAATTCATCACCAAAACCATGGAAATGCCAATCGACAAGCTGTGGGTCAGTATCTATGAGGACGATGACGAAGCGTTTGACATATGGACAAAACAAGTGGGCGTGAGCGCTGATCACATCGTGCGTTTGGGCAAGGCAGATAATTTTTGGGAAATCGGCACAGGCCCTTGTGGCCCTTGCTCTGAAATATATTTTGACCGTGGCGATGAAAATGGCTGTGGTTCACCCGATTGTGCGGTTGGCTGTGATTGTGACCGCTTTGTAGAATTTTGGAACTTGGTGTTCACGCAGTTTGATAAAGATGAAGCAGGCAACTACAACCGCTTGCCAAAACCAAACATTGACACGGGTATGGGACTTGAGCGTTTGGCGGCGATTATGCAGGGCGTGGGCAATTTATTTGAGGTAGACACCGTTACAAATATCATGTCGCACATCACAAAAATTGCAGGCGTACAATACAAAACCGATGCAAAGACAGATGTATCATTGCGTGTAATCACTGACCATGTGCGTAGCACCACGATGATGGTGTCAGACGGCATTTTGCCATCCAACGAGGGCAGAGGGTATGTTTTGCGCCGTTTGTTAAGACGTGCGGCACGTCACGGAAAATTATTGGGCATTCAAAAACCATTCTTAAATGAAGTAGCGCTCACTGTCATAGAGGAATCAAAAGAGGCATATCCTGATTTGAAGGAAAAGCAAGACTTCATCCAAAAGGTGATTGCGAATGAGGAGCAGCGCTTTGACGAAACAATCGATGCAGGGCTTGCCATTCTCAATCAATATATAGTTGAAATGAAAGAGCAAAAGGTCGCACAATTGAGCGGAGACAAGGCATTCAAGCTGTATGACACCTATGGCTTCCCGATTGATTTGACACTTGAAATATTGGTGGAGCAAGACTTTACCGCAGATGAACAGGGCTTCTCGGACGAGATGGATGCACAACGCACACGTGCAAGACAAGCAAGAGCACAGGGCAATCATGCAGGCTGGGACGATAATATTTTCTCTCAATTAGACAAGGGCATAAAGACCAGCTTCATCGGATACGGTCAAAACGCATGTGAAGCACAGGTATTGGCACTGGTCAAAGAGGACGAAATCGTGCAAGCGGTGCAAACGGACGAACAGGTGACTGTTATCCTTGACCAAACGGTATTTTATGGCGAAAGTGGCGGTCAGGTGGGCGATATTGGCACGATTACAACCAATAATTGCACCGTGCAAATTACCGATACGAAAAAATTAAATGATGGCAAATTTTTACACATCGGGCTTGTGACAAAAGGTTTTTTACAAGTGGGGGATCAGGTCACGGCTACCCTTGACAATGAAAACCGTAATGCCATCGCACGCAATCACAGTGCAACGCATTTATTGCAAAAGGCACTCAAGGAAATATTAGGCAGTCATGTGGCACAGGCAGGGTCGTATGTCAATGCAGAGCGTTTGCGCTTTGACTTTAACCACTTCACCGCTGTGACCAAGGAAGAATTATTAGCAGCAGAAACAGCGGTTAACCGCATGATCTTACAAGGCTTGCAAGTAGACATCAACGAAATGCCTATTGATGATGCAAAGAAAATAGGCGCTATGGCATTATTTGGCGAGAAATACGGTAAAACGGTGCGTGTGGTAAAAATGGGTGACTATTCGATTGAATTGTGCGGTGGTTGCCATGTGCAAAACACCAGTGCCATTGGCTTGGTAAAGATATTGTCCGATAGTGGTGTAGCGGCAGGCGTTCGACGTGTGGAAGCGGTGACTGGGCTTGGCGTCATCAACTATTTATATGAAAAAACGAGCCTTTTAGAAGAAGCGGCGCAAGCACTCAAAACAACGCCAAATGAATTGCCACGTAGGGCAGAGCAAGTGGTACAAGAGGTGCGAGACCTACAAAAGGAATTAAATGATAGCAAGGCAAAAATGGCGAAATCCATGCTTGACGATATCGTGAACACGGCAAAACATGTAGGCGATATACAAGTGGTTACCGCACGCATAGATGGCATGGATGCGGACGGCTTACGCCAAATGGGCGATATGCTCCGAGATAAATTAACCTGTGGCGTTGTGGTGTTAGCGGCGGTGACAGAGGGCAAAATCAACTTCACGGTCATGGCTTCAAAGGATGCAGTGGCAAAGGGCATGCACGCAGGCAATATCATCAAAGAGGTCGCAAAGGTTGCAGGTGGTGGCGGTGGCGGTCGCCCTGACATTGCACAGGCAGGCGGTAAGCTGCCAGAAAAGGTAGACGAGGCTTTGGCTTTGGTGGACGGTCTTGTATTAGGGTTATTGAAGGAGAATTAGCATATATGCACATTCCAGATGGCTACCTAAGTCCGCAAACAACCATTCCAGCAATCGTTGGAATGATTCCGCTTTGGGGGCTGGCATTAAAAAGAATTAAAGCGGCATTCAAGCAAAAGCAAATGCCTCTTTTGGCACTTTGTGCGGCTTTTTCGTTTGTTATCATGATGTTTAACGTGCCTGTGGGTCAAAGCTCAGTGCATGCAGTGGGGGCGGTTTTTATAGCGATTTTGCTTGGACCGTGGGCGGCGTGTATCGCAGTATCGATTGCACTGGTCATTCAAGCGTTTGTTTTTGGCGATGGCGGTATTCTTGCAATCGGGGCGAACTGCTTCAATATGGCAGTGGCAATGCCTTTTGTGGGATATTATGTCTATAAGCTTATTGCTGGGAAGTCAGCATTGACATCAAAAAGAGGCATGATTGGGATATTTGCAGGCAGTTATTTTGGCATCAACATTGCGGCTTTATTGACGGCTGTTGAGTTTGGCGTACAGCCCTTGCTGTTCAAAGGCATAGACGGCAATCCGTTATATGGGTATTATCCATTGTCCGTTTCTGTGCCCACAATGGTTTTTGAACACACAATATTTGCAGGACCTATTGAGGGTATCGTAACGATGGCTGCAATTACTTATATCGCAAGGCTTGCACCACATTTACTAAACAATCGCACGGCGAATAGGCAAACAAAACAAACCTTTTTTGCGAAATACAGAACGCCTTTGTTTGGTATTCTCACAATGGTTATTTTAACGCCAATAGGGTTAATTGCCACTGGTACAGCGTGGGGCGAATGGGGCGGAGATGAGCTGAAGGAAAAAATTGGCTTTATCCCAAAGGGGTTTGAAAAAGCGTCAGCAATCTGGCAGGCATGGATGCCTGATTACGCAATCCCTTATTTAGAGGGTAGTTTTCTGCATTCATCCGTAGGCTATATCGTTTCAGCAGTTGTTGGCATTTTGTGCATTGCAATTGTCACATATATCACCTCGAAAATCGTGGTAAGGGAGCATAAAGGTCATTATGACACCGAATAAT
>JACMMQ010000195.1 GCA_014378955.1 Clostridia bacterium | reverse complement strand
GGATTGCGGCTCGATTGCTCCTTTGCCTACGCTTAAACCTAACATCACTGCTTCGGCTCCAAGGCTAAGTATTGGCGGCTGGCTAAGCCTTACCAAATGGGATTCCCACCCACTATATATTTGGTGTTTTGCTGGACGCACCCCCCAAACAAGCTCTGTATGTCTGCCCCGATATTGCCCACGATGCTACGAGAGCGCGCGGTAATGCCTCGGACGATGCCAAGATGCTCGGTGTTTTATATCCTGCTAAATCAAATGACGATGAAACCATTTTCTGTTGCATGTGAATTCACTCCTTTTTTATATAATACGAATGAGCCCACTATTTCCCATCATCCGTCAACACGCCACTTTTCCAAATTGGGATGGTATCGCCTAAATATTTCGGCTCTGGATGAAAAACGCCTGCTTGCAAAAATGCCTTGAACCTCGACCCCACCTCACGCACGAGGTAAAATGGCATGCCTGGGTACACATGGGTATCGGACGGAACGCCAACCACCGACAACCCAAGCTGTTTGCCAATGTATAATGCACGCACCAAATGGTACTCCTGCGTGACCAAAATCGCCTTTTTAATTTCAAATATATCCTTCGCACGGTATAATGAATCATAGGTGTTAAACCCTGCATGATCCATGAATATCGCCTCACGTGGCACGCCCTTTGCCTGCAAATACTGGCGCATGCCGTTCACTTCATCATACGATTTCTGACCGTGGTCACCCGTCACGACAATACGTGTCGCCTTGTTCGCTTGATACAGCTTAAGCCCCACATCCAACCGATCTTGGAGCATATCGCTAGGCTGACCATTGGAAAAAACCAACGCCCCAAATACAATAATCGCATCCGCTTGCGGTGCTTGTTGCAAGGTTGTAAGGTTTTTCTTGCCTGATTGACTGACGTAAAAGTCTACGGCTAGTGCGACAAATAGGCAAAGGAACGCAACAAGCAATATACCTATTATAGTATGTTTCCAATTGATTTTTTTAAGCATTTTTAACCCTCATTCATACAAATTTGCTATTTTAGCACATGCCACGACAAATATACACGACAACCCACTTCATGAAATGTCATAATAATATTTCCTTGGCAATAATTACCCATATTATAACAATCTTTTTGGGCAAAGTCAAATCGTTTTATTTGCGATGTGTCTACGATGCGACAAAACCGCCTGTTTGGAGGCGGTTTTGTCTGTTTTTGTTCTTTTCAATTACATAGTTGACAAGTTTGCACAATATGTGTACACTAATGTTATAAAATGAATATATTAAAAAAAGGATTGCTGAGGTTCGGAAAGGTTCCCGACACGCTACTGAAAAGCAGTTACAAGGTATGCAGGATACGCCGCCCTGCCAACAATCCGAGAGAGACGTTCACTTAATTGTGGATGTCTTTTTTTCATTGCTTATTGCACAAAAAGTGCCCTGTCCCTAGAGTGTTCGGTTTGCTGTCCCTAAAATGTTCGGTTTGCTTTAACGCCAAAAGTAACTTATCCCCAAAGTGCCCTATCTATCGCACTTGATACAATACATTCTTATCCTTAACTTGATATGTAATCCCAACTTGGTCGAAAGCTTTTAGCATTTCTCCAGTTAAAGCTTTTTGCACCTCTGCCAGTGCGCTATTGCTTGCATTGAAAGCATTAACGTTTTGATTGTTCCATTTTTCTCTTAAAGATTTTGCGCATTCCATTCGTGCGTTTGTTTGCGTTAGGTAGTTAACTATCACATTTTTATATGCAATAGTTTCTGTCGCAAAAGAATGTTGCATAATCAGATCTATTGCGTGATTAATTTCAAT
>JACMMQ010000194.1 GCA_014378955.1 Clostridia bacterium | reverse complement strand
TAAGTTGACGATATCTGCCTTCGATATAAACAAAACCTTACTTTCTTTTTCTATCGTAAAAAGAAAGTAACAAAGAAAAATACTCTTTGAGTGTGTGGATTTCGCCGTCTGCGGACGACGACAAAGGGCGCTGCCCTTTTGAAACCTGCAATTTTTTGAAAAAAATTGAGTAAAACCTTAATTGGTGTTTATTTACAATAATAAAAAAACCCCAACTAAAGTTTTTGTCCCCTTTTTTCAAAAAGGGGCGGGTGTGGGCAGCGCCCACCGCGTACTAAAACAAAAGACAAGGAGAAATGTATGATGGCAGCTTTGCAAATTGCAACTGATATTTATAGTGTTGGGGTGCAAAACCCTAACTTGAGAGTGTTTGATATTATCATGAAGACCGATTATGGTACCACGTACAATGCGTATTTGGTGAAGGGCGAGAAAAATGCACTCATTGAGACGGTGCACACGGATTTTTTTGATGAATACATTGCCAATATTGAAAGTGTCATGCCCGTCAGCGCGATTGATTACGTGATTTTGAACCACACCGAGCCAGACCATTCGGGGTCGCTTAAGGCGTTGCTCGCACTGAACCCAAACATTACCGTTGTGGCGTCTATGGCAGGCAGTAAATATTTAGAGGCGATTACCAACCGTAAGTTTACGGGGTTGACCGTGCGTGACAATGACACCCTCGATTTAGGCGGTCGTGTGCTGAAATTTATCATTGCGCCATTTTTACATTGGCCTGATTCGATGTTTACCTACATTGAGCAAGAGGGCGTGCTGTTTTCGTGCGACTTTTTGGGCTGTCATTATTGTGAGCCACAGCTGTTAGAGCAATTCATTCACTATCCGAGCTATTATGAGCATTCGTTTCATTATTATTATTTAGCGATATTCAGCCCGTTTCGTGAAAATGTCGTCAACGGCCTGTCGAAAATACAAAACCTACCACTCAAAATGGTATGCCCTAGCCACGGCCCTGTATTAATAGAAGGCATACAAACGGCGATCGGCAAATACCAAGCTTGGTCGGCAAAAGAACAGCACGAAGACAAAACCGTGGTTATCCCTTACATCTCTGCGTATGGTTGCACAAAACGGTTGGCGGAGGAGCTTGAAAGAGCGTTGTTGGAAGAAAATATAAAGGTAGAGCTTTTTGACATCATCCACAGCCGTGTTGGGGACATCGTGCATAAAATCGACCAGGCAGATGGCGTGCTGTTTGGGTCACCCACCATCAATCGAGATGCGGTCAAACCCATTTGGGAGGTGCTGACCTCCATTGATGCTGTGCATAACAAGGGCAAGCTGTGTGGCGTATTTGGTTCTTATGGCTGGAGTGGTGAAGCGATTAAAATGTTAGAGGAGCGTGTAAAGTCACTTAAGTTTAATTTGGTGGGTGAGGGCATACGAGCGAATTTTGTGCCATCTGAGGACGAGCTAAGTACGGCGTATCAATATGGTAAGCAATTTGCGACTGCATTACTTGAAATAAAATAAGACGAAAGTTTTCGCGCAAGCCTTTTCCAAAAGGCTTGCGGGGTCAAGGGGCGGCGCCCCTTGTCAATAATAAACCCAAATGTTTTGCATTTCATGCGGATTTTCCTTGACAGTGCGGAGAGAACATAATAAAATAGATAAGATTGAAAACATCGTGGAACAAAATGGTCATGCTTTACGTCTAATTGTTTGGAACATTTTGACAGGCTGATGTTATTCCACTTTAAATCACCCATAGGAGGGGAAATGATGTCGGTAAAATTTATATTTGTAACAGGTGGCGTTGTTTCCGGGATCGGAAAAGGCATTACAGCGGCATCGCTAGGGCGTTTACTCAAAGCACGAGGCTATCGTGTGACCATACAAAAGTTTGACCCGTACATCAATATTGACCCTGGCACCATGAGCCCTTATCAGCATGGCGAGGTTTTTGTAACGGATGACGGTGCTGAAACAGACTTAGACCTTGGGCATTATGAGCGTTTTGTAGATGAAAATTTGAGCAAGAATAATAACATCACCACTGGCCAGGTTTATCATTCCGTCATTACAAAGGAAAGAAAAGGCGAATTCTTAGGTGGTACGGTACAAGTTATTCCGCACATCACCAATGAAATCAAGGATCGCATTTACCGTTTGGCGAAGGAAGTCAAAAACACGGACGTCGTGATTACGGAAATTGGCGGTACAGTGGGTGATATCGAGAGCTTGCCGTTTTTAGAAGCCATTCGCCAAGTGGCGGCGGATGTTGGCAGAGACAATTGCATGTACATTCATGTGACACTGGTGCCTTTCTTGACCATGTCGTGCGAATTGAAGTCCAAGCCAACCCAGCACAGCGTGAAGGAATTGCTAGGACTTGGCATTCAGCCAGACGTGATTGTTGTACGTTCTGAACTGCCCATCTCCACCGACTTCAAGGACAAAATCGCACTGTTTTGTAATATTGGGGGCGAGGCGGTCATACCGAATTATAATGCAGAGACATTATACGAGGTGCCGCTATTACTTGAGGCGGAAGGACTTGCGAATATCGTTTGCAAGCGGTTGCATATTGAAAACACCACGCCTGACTTAGCGGAGTGGCGAGCGATGATTGATACAGTCAAAAGCCTCAAGAAAAAAGTGAAGATTGCTTTGGTTGGGAAATACGTCGCACTGCATGATGCGTACATCAGCATCGTGGAATCGCTCAAGCACGGGGGCATTGCCAACGACGCAGAGGTTGAAATCGTTTGGGTGGATTCAGAAAATGTGAATGAACAAAATTGCGCTGAGGTTTTGCAAGGCATTGACGGCATTCTAGTACCTGGTGGGTTTGGCGATCGTGGCATTGAGGGTAAGATTTGTGCGATACAGTACGCACGTGCGCATAATGTCCCATTTTTCGGTATTTGCTTAGGCATGCAGCTTGCAGTGGTGGAATATGCACGCAACGTGGTAGGCCATAAAACAGCGCACAGCTCAGAGCTCAATCCGCAAACGTTGTACCCAGTCATTGACATTATGCCAGAGCAACGGGACATTTGCAACATGGGCGGTACGATGCGTTTAGGTCTGTATCCTTGTAAATTGCAGGACGGCACTCGCTCACATGAAGCGTATGGCCAAGATTTGATCTATGAGCGCCATAGACATCGCTATGAGTTTAACAATGAATTCCGTCAAGCGATGATAGATCAGGGCATGCACATCGTAGGCGTTTCACCAGATGAACGCTTGGTGGAGATTATAGAGCTTCCTTCATTAAAGTGGTTTGTAGGCGTGCAGTTTCATCCAGAGTTTAAATCCAGACCCAATCGCGCGCATCCGCTATTCCGTGAGTTTATTCGAGCGGCATTAGGGGAATAGGGACGGGCGGATAAATCTCGCCCCTACAATGAACCCCTAACGATAGAGGAACGGGCGGATAAATCCTGCCCCTACAACCAAACTTTCATGATAACTGTAGGGGCAGGATTCATCCGCCCGCCCCCCCAATTTTGCAACAATGTTACACAATACCCTAAAAACCCTGATTGCGTTTCAGGTTGGTTACAAAACGGTTACAAGTGATGGTAAGGTATTGACTATTGTTGCAATATAGGGTTTAATGTAAGTGTAGCAAATATATGAGGCGAGTATACAAGGCATAAACAAAGACGAGCGTTATGAAAATAGCCGTCCTTGCATTGCGGTATAACACACACATTGTAAAAGAAGCATCATATTTTTACAGTATTGTTACAACTATTAAAATATCATTGACTATCAATCAGTTGAATGGTATAATTTTCACAGTAATCATGGTACTATATGTAACCTGTGTAGTGCTTTGATATATAAGTTAGGTTATTTTAGAAAGAGGGATAGCCTAACGCCAACAAGGCAAACAGTCCCTCTTTCGCAAACAAAAAAATAAATTATTTTAAGGGAGGATTTGAGGTATGAAAAACTTCAAACAAGTATTGGCACTTGCAGTTGTATTTTGCGTAATGCTTAGTACAGTCGCATTTGCAGTTCCTACTGATGTAGTAGGCACAAAGTATGAATCCGCAGCAACACGTCTTGGTGCTTTAGGCATCATGATCGGGGACACGGATGGGAATTTTAATCCAGAAAAAGTTGTAACAAGAGCAGAAATGGCAAAAATCGTAGTTTACATGGTAGGCAGTGCAGCTGCTGCTGAATCCGCAAAAGATTCATCTAAGTTTTCAGATGTAGGCACACATTGGGCTAGCGGTTTTATTAGCGTAGCAGCAAGCTTAGGTATCGTAAACGGTATGGGCGATAACAAGTTCGCTCCAGACGCAGAAGTAACTTATGCACAAGCAGTTACAATGGTCGTAAGAGCAATGGGCTATGAAACAGCAGCAAAAGACAAAGGTGGCTACCCAACAGGTTATTTGGTAGTGGCTACTCAATATGAAGTAACAGACGGTGTTGATGGTTCTTTGAATAAAGGTGTTGTCCGTGGCGCAATAGCACAAATGGTTGACAACGCACTTGATAAACCTTTGATGGTACAAGTTACGTATTCATCAGGTGGAGACAAAGAATATGTTGAGTCTGGCACACAAGGCACAGCAGAGCAAACCATTTTAACTGATAAGTTGAAATTGGATGCGTACAAAGGTACAGTTAGTGCTTTTGATGCTGAAAAGAACAAGGTAACATTTAAGTCCGTAACAAAACGTGAAATCAAAAACAGTGTAGTGCAATATAATTCAACTTCTTTAGGTCAAGTGTCTTATGCTAAGGGCTTAACATTTACAGCTGACGTAAAAGAAATGCAAGTTGAGTTTTGGGTAAATGATGATGATGTAGTTGTAGCTTACACCTATCCAGATGATGTTGAAATTGTATTTGGTAACATTAAGACAATCAATGGCGCAAGTTCAACTGCACTTAAAGCTAAGATGTATAAAGTTGCAGGAACTGCTTCATCAACCGTAGAAATAGCAGAAGATTTCTTATTCAGCAATGGCGTAGAATATGCTATTGATGCAGACGAGATTACATTATACGACATGGAAGCAGATGAAGAGTTCATCCCAGACGATAATAATGATATGGCTGCTTCAGTTGACTTAGCACTTTATACTGAAAAGCTTGCAAAATTAGTTATCATTGATGGCGTAGTTGAAAAAATTTGCTTTATGAATTTTACAACTAAGGGTATTGTAACTGAAGTAAAGGACGCTTATATTAAGTATTCTGAAGATGGCGTGAAATCTGCAAGCATTATTGCTAACTTAGATATCGCAGAAAATGTTTCAGTATTGCTTAACGGTGTGGTTTCTTCACTTACTGCTATTAAACCAGGGATGTACATTGAATTTAATAGCTATACAGAAGATAATGCAGATGAAGATTCTTACTATATCGCTGCAACTGATGCTAGCGTTAAAGGTAAGTTAGCACAAACAAAGAATACTTCTTCCTTCTTTGTTGATACTAAAGAAGTTAAAGCATCAATGCCAACTGTTAAAGCTGGAACTATGGAATATTATGTTTCTTCAAATG
>JACMMQ010000193.1 GCA_014378955.1 Clostridia bacterium | reverse complement strand
ATCGTCGTCCGCAGACGGCGAAACCCAAACACTCAAAGAGTATTTTTCTTTGTTACTTTCTTTTTGCGATAGAAAAAGAAAGTAAGGTTTGCCTTTAAAATTAGCATTAAAAAAACTTCATACCAAATAAATATGGCATGAAGTCACGATTAGTTAAATTTATAAAAGCCGTGATATAAAAACACCAAAAATGTATAGCACTATCACGTATTTTAATCAATCTACCTTACAGGACTCACAGGACCAATTTAAAGGTTTCATTTACTAGCAATATTATATACGAATACTCTTGAATTGTCTATGCTTTTTTTCAAATTATTTCGGGTTTCTAAGTTGCAATATGAAATGCCCTACAATATTTGCATGAATACAAGTGTTAGGGTTGCCATTTGTATATGGCAAAGTCTTCTCCGCCACGCAAGCTTATCTGCTTACTGTCATATGCCTTTTGAAAATGTGCAGATTGCTCAAATCTTTCATATAATGGTATGCTTTCTGTCAATGCAGTGTCATCTTCGGGACTTTCATTTTTATCAACTAAAATGAATATATTTTTTTCATTTGCATGATTTTGCAATTCATTTTGCAATGCGTTCATATAGGCTGCGGGGTCGCTTGATAGGCAATCTGCGTTAAATTGCTTATCACTCCATTTGACAAACGAGAAATAGCCATATTGCACGGCATATAATTGATTTTGATGTTTCAAAAATGGCAATAGCGCAGAACCATGTGGAAGCTTGGTAGAAATGATCATAGAGGGCTTAAGTTCTAACGGCAAGCGATTGATGTAATGCGCTGCATCGCTTGCATTGGAAAAATGCGCCGTTCGCTCAAGATGCCAAAATAGCACAGCACTAGCGACAGAAGCAACTAAAAAAGCAATTGTCGTCACTTGTCCTATGTGTATGATGATATTGGGTATAGGAAAAAGCTTTGCTTGATTATATTGAGTTTGTTCATTTGAGCACCACCACGCATAAATAATCGCTAGCCATATCGTTCCAACGTGCTGTACCCCACCACCGTATCGAAAGAAAAAAAAGGCTACAACTGCCCCTATCATTGCAACCATTTCAAATAAACGTACACGATTTCTGATTTGAGAAAGGCTTAAGCCTACTAAACAGATCACCACAAATATATTTTTCCACACACTTTCATAATATGGCAAAAGATTACTAGCTATATCTGCAAGAAAGGTTTGCGTCATTTGATTGGTTTGGCTAGAGATGTCAGATGGCGGTAGTAACAGCCATATCATAAATAGATAGGTTGATGTCATTAAAAGCATTGCAAAATAAAATGACCAACGTTTGAAGTTGAGTTGTTTGGTTGCAAAGCCTTCACCAACATAAAAAGCAAGCATCACGCCACTGAACAACATACCATACACGTGCGATAAGCTTAGCAATGAAAGCAATAGCATCGTGCGAATAGGATGTTCAAACCTCTTTGGAAATTGCCACGCAAATAAAAACAAAAACAACATGACCAACACATAATTGCGTGCAATGACATTGTACTCATAGCTGATAAAATAGCTGCCGATGATGAGCAGCTTGTACCCCCGTGCAATAGGTGCAAATCGAAATAGTAAATACACGGCAATTGCATTGATAAGCATGTGTAACACAAACATGGATTGATAAGGACACCTAAATAATATCAGTATCTTTAAAAGTAAATGCCATAAAATCGGGTGACCCTCATACCGTGCATTGGCGATAAGCTCACCTATTGACATGTCACGAGCCATTAACCATGCTTGCGCTTCATCACGCCAAGGCTCGTGCATAAAAAGTGCACTGATAGAAATGCATACATATACTGCCAAAATGATCCTATCTATGACTGATAATTGTTTGTTTTTCTCAGCCATCCAGCGCCATATTTTAAAACCCATGCATGCACCTCCTTGCAATTTGATAAAAACCCGACTGCATCAAAGCAATCGGGTGGTTTTTATATCATAAGAAATATCAGATTTTGCTATAAACCTTACTTTCTTTTTCTATCGCAAAAAGAAAGTAACAAAGAAAAATACTCTTTGCGTGTTTGGATTTCGCCATCTGCGGACGGCGACAAAGGGCGCTGCCCTTTTGAAACCCGTAATTTTTTGAAAAAAATTAATTAAAACTTTAATTTAAAATCCCCCAATTAAAGTTTTTGTCCCCTTTTTTCAAAAAGGGGCGGGTGTGGGCAGCGCCCACCGTATTCTACAACCTATCTACTTTTCCTTCGTTTCATGATACTGTTCATCTGTATTCACAGACCACACATTTTGCTTGCTGGTCACGCCACCTATTACATTTTTGACCGCTTCCATTGCCGAAAGCATGGAGTGATCCATATTATTATAGCGATGCTGACCGTTTCGACCAATGCAAAAGAGATTATCAAATTGATCTAAAAATGCCTTGACTTCGTCAAATTGCTCATATGATCCGAAATAAGCAGGATACGCTTTTTTCACTTGCACGCTATTTGCATCCAAAACATCTGCTTTTTCAATCATGCCCATTTTGATACATTCCTCTGTCGCAAAACGAATCATTTCTTGCTCACTCTTTTGCCATAGTGTGTCACCTTCATTGACAAAATATTCAAGTCCCACCCAAACCGTGTTTTGTATATCCTTGACCAAATACGGCGACCAGTTGTTAAATATTTGCAAGCGACCAACCGTCACCTCTGCCTCTTGGATGTAAATCCAGCAATCAGGCACGATATTCCCTATCGTTTTAATTTTGGTTTGATTTTTCAAATTAAGCTTGTTCACCAACAGTCCAACGGTGATAAAATCACGATAAGGTAATGCCTTTGCGATTTTTGCAACCTCCGTAGGCACTTGACTGGTTTTAAAACCACCCACCAAATCCTTGATCGGCATGGTCGAAAAATACACGTCGCCTGTGAAGGTATGTTTTTCGCCATCCTTTTGATATTGTATCGCTGTGATGGTGTTGTTTTCGCTCTCTATCCCAGTAACACATGCATTTGTAATAATT
>JACMMQ010000192.1 GCA_014378955.1 Clostridia bacterium | reverse complement strand
TGTGGGCGCTGCCCAATATATTGCTCCGCAATATCATGGTGGAACCCCTTGGCGTTGTCCGCAGACAACGAAATCTTAACACTCAAAGAGTATTTTTCTTTGTTACTTTCTTTTTACGATAGAAAAAGAAAGTAAGGTTTTAAGGTTTTCCACAACTCATTATGACCGAATATGGCGTGTCCCATTCAAGTGCCTCAAAAGCTCGGATAAATCGCCATAATCCTTTTCTAATGGGTGCTTGTCCGATACACCAAGCTGAAGCTTATCATTCATTTTCAAATCAATGGTTTGGAAGCTCACACCCAGTCGCTTGCCCAAAAGGTAGGAAAGCGTCACAAGATTTGCCAAGCTTTCTGCTGCCTGATCCTGCGTGTCGTTTTTAGCGTCCACAGAAAGCGTTTTAAACATCGTTGCGGTTTCTGTCAAAACCTCTGTTTTCAACCACTCAATTAATTTAACATTGCGTGTGATATCAATATCTCTATGAAATAAAGCCATTTTCATCCACCTCTCTACGGGTATGGATAAATTACCCATTTCAGCACATTATATCATCACTTTGCAACATAATCAATGTTATATCTTTCGATTAGGTAAAATTGCTCGACTTTTGCCATGCAATTATGTACGATTGCACAAAAGGCAAGCAACTCTTTACCCTTCTAAGCAATCTGCGATTGCCATCAGTTTTCGAAGTCGGTGATTTACGCCTGACTTGCCAATCGGTGGGTTCAACATTTCGCCCAGCTCCTTGAGGGTTTCGTCGGTGTATGCTAGACGTAAGCGTGCGATTTCCTGTAAATTTTTCGGGAGCTTATCGATGCCGATGGTGCGCTGAATTTTTTTAATACCATCAATTTGTACAAACGAAGCATTGATGGTTTTTTCTAAATTGGCAGTTTCACAATTTACGATTCGATTGACATTGTTACGCATCTCTTTTAAAATTCTGATGTTTTCTAGTGCCATCAAGGCATGTGACGCACTGATAATCCTTAAAAAGTCCACAATCGCCTCACTATCCTTAAAATAAATGACATGGTTCGATTTGCGTAAAATGTACTTTGCTTCCAGCCCAAAGGACTGTAATAAATCGGTCAAATTTTTACTTAATAGTAAATGATGGGTGACAATTTCCAAATGATAGGTGCTCTCTGGGTCGGTGATAGAGCCACCACCTAAAAATGCACCCCTAATCATCGCCTTGCGACAACACGTTCTTTGAATGAGCGAGTTGTGGATGCGAAAACGCAAGAGCTTGCCGTCCAAAAGCTTCAAGCTATCTAAAACGGTGTATAGGCTTTCCTTGCTATCCAGCACCAAATTGTATTGATGAATGCCCTTTTTGGTCTTTGCATTGCGAATGGTAAGCACCGTATGTACGCCAAAAACCTGTTTAATCAATGCGAATATACGCCGTGCGACCGATGCATTTTCCGTGTTGATTTTCAGCGTGCTTTCGCTTTCAGTGTCCTTAATGATTGCAGCAAAGCAAATAATGCCTGCTAATTCTGCCAGCAGGCAACAGGTCGTATGGTCTTCCATGTGACACAATTCATTTTTAGTTTTAGAAGAAAATGACATCTCTTTTTCACCTGATCTTATTGGATATTGGGTAAATAGTCTTCTACATACGCACGCAAATATTCTGCTACGCCCCACGCCTGTGCAAAACACCCACGGGCCTTGTACGGCGGCTGTGCATCAAATATTTCTGATACGCTGCCGATGCAAGCGTCATTTAAATGCGTCTCCATGCTTTG
>JACMMQ010000191.1 GCA_014378955.1 Clostridia bacterium | reverse complement strand
AGTTTTTTATCTCGTCCATATTATAGCTTTGATTATCACTAGACCATACATATACATTCTCGAAATATGCCTGTGTTTGATCAAAAAGCAATACATGATTCTACTGCAACAACTCCAAGCCCTATAGGATGCAAATATTTGAAAAAACCATTTTAAACCTGCATAAATACTGGTGTCTCAGCTGATTTTGCGATACAATTATATACAGAAGAGGCATTACAAAATATCAGTAAATGAGGGTGTTTCGCATGTTTAAAGAGAATACAGTCCATTTTCAGGAGTCGTTTTTTAATAGTTAGAATTTGATGGCACCTGGTATAAAAAGCAAGCTTTTAAAATCATGGGCACCCATATTTTACGAGCATGTCTTTTGCCAGATTGACGAGAAGCCGTTTGCTGTGTTATATGGCGAAACGGGCAACTCTAATTTTCCTGTAAATATCCTTCTATCTCTTGAATATATCAAGCACATGAGGGATTGTCCCGATTCGGAGCTCTTGGATGATTACTATTTTGACTATCTTGTTAACTATGCGATTGGCAACAGAACGCTTGGCGAGCGCAATTTGGCGGAGCGGACTTTGTATTATTTTCGTGCAAGAGTGTATCAGTATCTCGTTGAAAACCCTGAGAAAGAGGATTTTCTTTTTGGTCAGTTCATTGAATTGACTAAAAGATTTGCCTCGAAAGCTGGCGTTGTCATGGGTGAACAACGGATGGATTCTACCATGTTTATGTCAAATATGAAGAAAGCAGGACGCCTCACTCTTGCATACGATGTACTATGCAATGTCGTCAGCCTTATTCCCGAAAAGAAACTAACTGAGACATTAGCCAATGTGTTGAAGCCAAGCTTCAAGACCGATACGCTCTACCGTGCAAAATCCCAAGATGGCGATAGCAAGCTTGAAATGCTATTAAATCTATGTCATGAAGCGGTGCGAATTTTGGAAGGAATCAAGGGTAGTGACAATTCGGACGCATTTGTTATTGCCAAACGATTTTTAGCAGAACAAGCAGACATTGATGAGACCACACAAAAGTGCAAGGCAAAGGACAATAAGAATATTTCCTCCACATCCCTGCAATCCGCCTATGATGCTGACGCAACCTATAGAAAGAAGGGGAAAACTGGTCATGTTGGGTATGTACTAAATCTGGCTGAAACCTGCCATGAGGACAATCCATTTCAATTAATCACCGATTATGTGGTGGAGAAAAATGTGACAAGCGATGTTGAAATGATGATAGACCGCCTCCCCGAAATCTGCGAAAATACAGGCTGTGAAGAAATGTTTGTGGACGGCGGTTATCATTCTCCAAAAGTGGTTGAGGAGGCAGCGAAACAAGGCGTAAAGCTCCATTTTACCAACCTTAACGGAAGAGAACCTTCTAAAAAACTACCCGTTACAGCATTTGAAATGAATGAGGAAACCAATATTATCACCAAATGTCCCAAAGGCAACATCCCTTTATCCACAGGAGTTACAGGCGGACAGACCGTTGCGCATTTCTCCCATGGAGCATGCAGTAATTGCGAATTTTATAACCAATGCCACAGCAAGCAACAAAAGAAGGATTGCGTCGTCAGAATCAGCCTCAATGCCATCCGCATCGCAAAAGAACGTCTCTCCGTTAAGTCTGACATCAAAGAAAACACAAGCAAGCGTGCAGCCATCGAAGGTACAAATTCCGCACTAAAGCGTGGTCAAGGTCAAGATAAGCTAGGTGTGCGTGGTCAGGTAAAATGTGCCGTGGTCAGTGGTCTAAAAGTGATGGCACAAAACATTAAGCGATTTACTAAATATTGGGTAGGCGGGTACAAACAAAAATTAAAAGCTACACCGCCGCAAGGGATACCCATGCCCATTCCAGCGTAAATAGGGCATAAAAGATAGGGATATTCCACGCAAATTAGAAAAAACATGGGAAATCCATCGATATTTTGACTATAACAGGCTAAAATATAATATTTTATGCTGGATACAATTTTTAAAAAAATATCTGCCCTCGGCGATGGGATGAAATAGAGGGATGTTGCAGTAGAATCATTATTTACATTTACGATGATATTGAAAAAGCATCGTGTTATTTACGGAAAAAGAACTTAACAGAGCAACGTATCGAGATCCCTTTTCCTCATACACATATGTATAATAGTGAAAATGATAGTTATGAAGAAGCTATACT
>JACMMQ010000190.1 GCA_014378955.1 Clostridia bacterium | reverse complement strand
TGACCACACGAAAAAACTTTTTTTCATCCACGTCCACCGCAGGAGAGGGGAGAACATCTAAGCGAATGACCATGGAATCAATTTTTGGCTGAGGGATAAAGCTCTCGGGTGGAACGGTTGTGATGATGGTGGGCTTGGTGTAATATTGCACCGCCACGCTCAACGCACCATATTCCTTGCCCCCTGGCGACGCTGCCATGCGCTGTGCGACTTCTTTTTGCACCATGATGACGATAGAACTGATGGGCAGCTTCTTTTCTAATAGCACCATTACAATCGGTGTCGTGATATAGTAGGGCAGATTTGCGGTGACCTTCACCGTAAGTCCTGCAAAATGTTCTTGTATGATGGCACCTAAGTCTACCTTGAGTGCATCACCTTGTATGATATGTACATTGTCATAATCTGCAAGCGTTTGCGCCAAAATAGGCAGGAGGTGGGCGTCTAGTTCGATCGCAACCACTTTTTTGGCATGCTCCGCCACGGCATGCGTCAAAACGCCGATGCCAGGGCCGATTTCTAGCACGCCAGTGGTGTGGTCAAGCTGTGCCGCTTGCACGATTTCATGCAATACGTTATCATCAATTAAAAAGTTTTGCCCTAAACTTTTATGAAAGCGAATGTCGTGCTGTGCCATGAGCTGGCGAATGTAATGGGCGGATGTGAGTTGGGACATAGGGATGCTCCTTTATGAATAGGTATTTTCGGTAATTATAATTTTTTTGCTTCCTGTCATTCCGAGCGTATACAACGAGGAATCTCATACATAAAGGTTATAGGCAACCTCCGAAAACCCCCGCACAGCATCTGCACCACGCCTTCGCACGTCTTTCGCTTTTAAAAAAAGCCTTAAATACATCGAGTATTCGCGGTTTTTTAAAAATCAAAATCCGCACAAATTCTTGGCACAGCTACCGCACGTGGGTTCTCGGAGGTCGCCTATAGTGCCAGCAAATATGAGATTCCTCACTATGTTCGGAATGACAAAAAATGGTGTTATAACAAACGCAAGTAAAAATAGCGGTATTTGCACAAAGCAATAACAATTCGTTACCCACATTTTTATAAACAAAAAACCGAGCAAGCTCGGCTTTTTGTAATTTATTACTATTCTAAAATATAAACCTTTGCTTGTTTGCGACCAAAACGGAAGCATTCCTGTTCTGTATTGAAGAACAAGTCAATTCGGTTGCTTTTGATTGCGCCACCTGTATCGCCAGCAACAGCATAACCATACGTCCACGATCCATCTGTTGATTCAATGTATAGGCGACTACCCAACGGGATAACACGTGGGTCAACTGCGATAACGCCAGGCTTTGACGTCATACCACTAGCAGTTCTGCCGTGAATGGCATATGCAGTAGCGGTTGCGTTGATAACACTTTTGTATCTGAAGTTTTCACCACGAGAGGTGATGAGCATGCTTTTTGTGCCAAATTCAGTAATTTTCGCAATCGCAGGGATGAGGATATTTTTTTCAATCAGCTCACGTGCGACTTCTTTGCCATCTTTTAAAACCACTTTGTACTTCTGCTCCTCAATGCCCTCTTGACCATCCTGCAATACCTGGGTTTTGCCACTGTCTAACTTGGCATTGCTATGTGACATGTTGCGATAAGGGATTTTTTCTTGTACCGTGACGGTTGATTCTGCAACACGTGTAACGGTAATTTGCATGTTTGGAGCGAGTTTTTCCTCTTTTGCTATACTCAATTCGTCCGCATCATTCAAGGGAATGTTTGCCGTACTAAAAACTTCTTTCACCGTACTAGCAAGGGTACGAATTTTTTGTTCATTGCCGTCCGCAACGATGGAAATATCGATGGCTCTCTTAATGTCGATGTTTTGACGTCTCGCCAGTTTCGCCGACTGCTCAGGAATAACCGCATCCCCGTCTGTCAGTGCAATGCCGCGTTCACGCATGGCGCCAGCCACTGTTTGCTTAAACGTTTTAAAACAAATGCTGTTTCCTTGGTCGCTTAATGTTACGACTTTGATATTTGCGATGACAACAATAGCTGAGAAGGCTAAAAGCGCAAACATCACTGAAATAACAAGGAAGAGCATTTGAAATGACGGCACAGCTTTTTTTAAACTGTTGATCATTTTAAAACTCCATTTCTATTTTGCTACGTGCAAATTGCATGCCTTGCGTTCACTCGTTCATTACACGTGCAAGTTATTTTTTGTGCCAAGTTTAGGCACTTGTGCGTAAAACTTTGAATGTTGAGCAACATTATAGCTTATTTTTACTCATTTGTCAAATTTTACACTTCTCACTCATCATTATTACCAGTTTTTCTCAGTTTATACCTCCTGTTTTTTGTAAGAACTTTGCTAAATAGTGTGCCCATCATAGTATATGTGGACAGCATAAAAGTATGATAATTTATTGAAATTCACTTCCCCTTAATCGTCTCCTGATAAACCTCACGCTTACTAATTCCCCGATCATTCGCCACCTGTTTTAGTGCCGCTTTCTGGTCTAACCCAGCGGTAACATACGATTGAATATGCGCCGCAATCGACAGCTTCTCCCATTGTGCATGCTGTTCGTCTGCCAATTGTGCCATGTCTGCGCCCTCTAAAACGATCACAAATTCCCCTTTGGGCATGTGGCTCGCATAATGCGCAACCGCTTGCGACAACGTGGTGTGCTTGATTTCTTCAAACTTTTTTGTCAGCTCTCTTGCCAACACGACAGGTCTGTCGCCAAATGCTTCAAGTAAGTCGGTGAGCGTTCTGGTTAATTTATGCGGTGCTTCGTAAAATATTAGCGTGCGTGGGTCGTTTAATAGCTGCGTTAAATGTGCCTTGCGGTTTTTTTTGGTGGTGGATAAAAACCCCTCAAAGCAAAACCGCTTGGTGGACATGCCAGAGCAAATAAGGCCTGTGGTAAATGCCACACAGCCAGGCAAAGCCGTAACCGTGATGCCAGCTTTTATGCACAGCTTGACCAAATCCTCTCCAGGGTCTGAAATGCCGGGTGTTCCTGCATCTGTCACCAAGGCGATGTTTTGTCCGAGTGTTAACTGCTCCACCAAATATTTGCCCTTTTCCACTTTATTGTGCTCGTGGTAGGAGGTGAGCGAGGTATGAATATCGTAATGATTGAGCAGCTTAATGGTTTGGCGTGTGTCCTCTGCGGCGATGATATTCACCTCTTTGAGTATACGCACAGCACGAAAAGTCATGTCCTCTAAATTGCCAATTGGGGTCGCACATAAGTATAGGATACCTGTTTGGGACATTGTTATCATCCTTTGTGAATTAAGATTTTGAAGAATGGGAATATTTTACTTGAGATTATACCTTATTTTGTGATAAAATGCAATGTAATGAATATTAGCATTACAGAGTAAAGACCTTACTTTCTTTTTCTATCGTAAAAAGAAAGTAACAAAGAAAAATACTCTTTGAGTGTTTGGGTTTCGTCCTCTGCGGAGTACGACAAGGGACGCCGTCCCTTGACCCCGCAATTTTTTGAAAAAAATTGAGTAAAACTTTAGTTGATAAACTTTTGGAGGAAATTTAATGAGTAAAAATATTACAACGCCATCCATATTACCAGGCTTTATGGAGCTATTACCAGCAGACCAATTGCTATTCAATGACTTATTGGACAAAATCCGCAAAACCTACGAAAAATTCGGGTTTATTCCACTCGATACACCTATGATTGAAAAGTCTGAAATATTGCTTGCAAAAAGCGGTGGCGACACAGAAAAGCAAATTTATCGCTTTCAAAAAGGGGATAATGATCTTTCCCTACGCTTTGACCTGACAGTACCCCTTGCACGCTATGTTGCCCAGCATTTTGGCGAATTAACCTTTCCCTTTAGACGGTACCACATTGGCAAGGTCTTTCGTGGCGAGCGTCCACAGCGTGGTCGTTTTCGTGAATTTTATCAATGTGACATTGACATCATAGGCAGTGAAACGCTTTCCATTATCAATGAAGCGGAAATATTGAGCGTTATCCATGAAACCTTTTTGGCGCTTGGCTTTCAGAATTTTACCATTCGCATTAACAACCGCAAGATTTTGAATGGCTTTTATGAAGGTTTGGGCATCGTCGACAAGGGCGGCGTGTTGCGTGTATTGGACAAACTGGACAAAATCGGCGTAGATGCGATCAAAAAGGAATTGTCCGAAATGGCGATTGCTTGCGATGTGATTGACAAAATCATGGATTTTGTTGCAATCACAGGGGATAAGCAGGATATTTTAAATACGCTATTGGCAATTGATAGCGACAGCGAAATGTTTAAATTGGGCGTGCAGGAGCTACAAGAGGTGTGCGGTTATATTGATGCTTTTGGAGTGCCTAGCGAAAACTATGCCATTGATTTATCCATTGCACGCGGCTTGGATTATTATACGGGCACGATTTATGAAACGGTTTTAAATGACTATCCATCCATTGGCAGTGTGTGCTCTGGTGGACGATATGATGCGTTGGCGGAAAGCTACACCAAGCAAAAACTGCCAGGTGTTGGCATCTCCATTGGCTTGACACGGTTGTTTTATCAATTAAAAGAAGCAGGCATCATCAAGGCGTCAAAGGCTACACCAACGGATATTTTAATCATCCCCATGCAAGGGGCAATGCCGTATGCGCTACAAGTCGCATCCAAGCTACGTGGGCAAGACATCCCGACTGAGGTGTATTTAAATGAGGGTAAGCTTAAAAAGCAGTTTGGTTATGCGGATAAACTGGGCATCCCCTATTGCATCGTCATTGGTGAGGAAGAAATGCAAACGGGGCTTTTGACCATGAAAAATATGCAAACAGGCACGCAAGAAAAGGTGAATATTGATAGCATTGGAGCGTTAATGAAATGACAGATAAAATAGTGCTATCAAAAGAACAGCAGGACAGAGCCATTAGCGAAATACAGACCTATTTTCAATGTGAGCGTGAAGAAGACATCGGCAATTTGGGCGGTATGCTGATGCTAGACTTTATCACGACCAAGCTTGGGCGGTTTTATTACAACCAAGCAATTGAGGATGTGCAAAAGCATTTGCATGAAAAGGTTGAGGATTTATACGGCATGATGCTGTAAAATATAGAATGGGATTGGCGTTGTAGGGGACGGGTCATCCGTCCCGATGTAATTTGTGCAAATTTTGACATCGGGACGGGGAACCCATCCCCTACGAATTAACAATCCATACATCAATATGAAAAGATATATTGATAGATAATATATTACCTATCGTGCGAAAGCATTGGCGTTGTAGGGGACGGGTCATCCGTCCCGATATATTTCATGCAATTTCTACAACGGGATGGGAAACCCATCCCCTACGAATGCACAACCATCATGCATCAATTACAATATGCAGTTGTTACACCTCACCACTTTTTACATCCTATCACCATTTCAACCATATATGCATACACTATCAATAGAAAACGGAAACCATGTTATTGTGGATGCGATTATGCATTACGCTGGAGGTGTTGAAATGTGCGGCAGATATCGAGCAATGGGGCTATTGGTTGTAGCATTTGGATTGGGCATATTATTGGCGTGCATCATGCCTTTCGCGGCATTGGTGATCGTTGAAGGGGTCATTGTACTTATTTTAGGTTGGCTGTACTTATGTCACTAGATGGAGTTTTTTGAGCTGTTGTCAAAAACGGCGGAACGGAGGAAGTTATGAGAATTGTTGTGGTGAAAGCACCCAAGTTTATGGGGAAGCTTCTCAAAACTGTGTTTGGTATTAAGGAATGAATAAAAAATAAGAGGGAACAAAAATGAAATTCATTTTTGTTCCCTCTTATTTTGAGCGGCTATTAAACCGCACGTGTTACCTTGTTTGAACGTAAGCAACGTGTGCATACCGAAACCGTTTTCGATGTACCACTTACGATTGCTTTAACTTTTCTGACATTAGGCTTCCAGGTTCTGTTAGAACGTCTATGGGAGTGACTGACTTTGATACCAAAGCTCAAGCCTTTTCCGCAAACTTCACAATGTGCCATTTATATACACCTCCTTAAAAACTAAAAGACATTTAAATACTTTTATACAGCATCCATTATTTTAACAAACCCTAGACAATTTTGCAAGCATTTTTAGAAATTTTTTTAAAAAGGTTGGTATTTTTCCTTTTTTTTGCTATAATAGTACCAATGTGATATAAAGGAGGAATTTATTGATGGCTGGACATTTGGAAAATGCATATGGCAATATCGATGTAAACAATGGCGTGATTGCTGACCTGGTAGGCATAGCAGTGAGCGATTGCTATGGCGTTGTGGGGATGGCATTTCGAAACAAGGCAGACGGATTGGTGAACTTACTTAAAAAGGATGCCCTATCAAAAGGGATCAAGGTGTTAATCAAGCAAGATGCGATGACCATTGATTTGCACATCATTGTAGAATATGGTGTGAACATTCCTGTGATTTGCGAAAACTTGTTGAGCAATGTGAAATTTTCAGTGGAAACCACCACGGGATTTCGTGTAGAGAAAATTAATGTCTATGTTGAAAGTGTCAGAGTAGACGAATAGGGGGTTCAACCTTTGAAAATGCAAAAACTAAGCGGTAAAATGCTCATCAATATGCTGATTGGAGCGGCGAACAATTTAGACCAGCATAAGCAAATGGTGGACGCATTGAACGTTTTTCCAGTACCAGATGGCGATACAGGCACCAATATGTCATTAACGGTCATGGCGACCGCACGGGAGCTTCATGCATTAGGCGATGGGGAGCTTTCAGCGGTTGGCAGTGTGCTGGCGAGTGCCTCATTACGTGGGGCAAGAGGCAATTCGGGCGTGATTTTGTCACAGCTCTTTCGTGGCTTTGCAAAAACCTTTAGCGGATTAAAAGAGGCGGATGCCAAGCTAGTCGCAAAAGCACTAAAGGCAGGCGTTGACACCGCATACAAAGCGGTTAAAACACCTACAGAGGGTACAATATTAACCGTTGCACGGGAATGTGCGATGAAGGCTATAACACTTTCCGAACACGAGGATGATATTTTGAAGGTGTTTGAGGGTGCTTTGGCTACTGCAAAGGAAACCCTGGATAAAACACCTGACATGCTCCCAGTGCTTAAACAGGCAGGGGTCGTGGATGCAGGGGGGCAGGGACTTATATGTATTTTAGAGGGTGCATTTAGCGCACTGGTTGCAGGACAGGACGTGCAATTGGTTACGCCATCAAGCGGTACGATGACACCCACCATCAACCAAGCCATTCAAGAGCAAACGATTTTATTTCCTTATTGTACGGAATTTATTATCCTCAAAAAAGAAGCGAAAAACTGTGAAAAGCCTTTGCAGGTGTTTTTAGACAAGCGTGGCGATAGCACGGTGATCATTGACGATGGCGAAATCGTGAAGGTACACATTCATACATCCACACCAGGTGCGGTTATCACAGAAGCACTTAAATATGGTGCTTTGATGAACATTAAAATTGACAATATGCAGGTGCAAAATGACAGCTTGGTGATGGCGAGTCAAGCCACGCAGGCGGACATTGTAACACCTACGAAAGAATATGGTTTTGTAGCGGTAGCCGCTGGGGAAGGGCTACGCAATATTTTCATGAACGATTTAGTGGTGGACCAAGTGATTGAAGGCGGTCAAACCATGAATCCAAGCACGGACGATATATTGAAGGCAGTGCAAAAGGTACCGGCGAAAAATGTGTTTGTGTTGCCGAACAATAAAAATATTATCCCTGCGGCAGAGCAGGTTATTTCCCTTGCTGACCGCAATGTGTTTGTCATCCCTACACGCACCATTCCGCAAGGCATATCCGCGATGATTGGGTTTGACTTTGAATGCGATGCGGTGGCTAACATCAAGCAAATGACGAGCGCAATCAAGCACGTTCAAACAGGGCAGGTAACTTATGCCGTGCGTAAAACCTCTGTTGCAGGCAAGGAAATTGCAGAGGGCGATATTTTAGGGCTTTTAGAGGGGAAAATTGCAGTGGTAGTGGACAACGCTGAAGCGGCTTTGCTACAATTGATTGAAAAAATGGTGAATGACAGCAGTGCGATGATTTCTGTGTATTATGGCAATCAAACATCCCTCGAACAAGCACAAAGCGTGCTTGTAACGTTAGAACTAAAATACCCTGACTTGGATGTTGAAATACACGATGGCGGACAGCCCATCTATTTTTATATTTGTGCAGTGGAATAATGGGCTAAACCTACAGATTTTGAGAGGTAGAAAATGAAAAGACTTTATTATGTTATCGTACCCATAGTGGCTTATCTTGTAATTCGTACGACAGGCCTTGGTATTGCATCCACACTGCTTACAATTGCAACGGTTGCATTTATCCTATCTCGCCTGGACAGAATACTAGGCATATTTGGCAATATCTCATACATTAACGGAAAACGAGAAAAAGCGATGAAGCTTTATAAAATGGGTGCGGAAATCCCGTTTGCAACACAATACACACAATTGACCTATGCCTATTTATTGGTAAAAAGTGGCGAAACAGAACTGGCTGAGCAATGTGTGAAACGTATTGAAAAAAAGGGCATTAAAACACACGACAAGACACATTACTATGCCATTACGGCACTCATTGCATTTCGAAAAGGTGATTTGCCGTTAGCGATTGAAACGCTTGAAACGGCACATCAAAAAAGCTTTCGCAATTCTACCACATATAGTAGCTTAGGTTATATGTACATTTTGACGGGCGATTTAGAAAAAGCACTACAAGTGAATTTAGAGGCATATGATTATAACAAAAGCAATAAGGTTATTTTAGATAATTTAGGGGATACCTATTACTTGCTGGGTGACTTTAAAAAGGCGGAAGAGATTTTCATAGACCTTTTGAAAGGCAAGCCTGATTTTCCAGAGCCGTATTATCACTACGCCAGCGTTTTAGAGAAAAAGGGCGAGATTGAGAATGCACTCGAGCAGTGCAAAAATGCATTGCTGTATGAGTTTACCGCGTTGAGTAGCATTAACAAAACACAGGTAAATGAAAAAATTGCAGCGCTGGAAGGTGTATTGCTAACACAGCCCACGTTACACGCTAGCAGTTTATATGAGGAGGAAAAAGCATGAAGGTTCTAATTCTATCCATCACGGCAGGACAAGGGCATCACACGACAGGGAAAGCTATCATGGATGAAGTCAAGGCAAGAGGACATGAATGTGAAATGATTGATACCTTTAAATACATTAACCCAATTTTGAGCGAATCGGTTGCCAAGGGCTACCTAATGTCTACCATCATGACCCCAGCGGTTTATGGCAATTTGTATCGTTTGGCAGAAAAGAAAGATAAAAATGATTCCAAATATAGCATAGCCAAGCTTACCAACAGCATTTTAGCACTCAAGCTAGAATCTTATATTGAAAAATATGCGCCAGATTACATCATTTGTACGCATATTTTTTCTGCGCAGGTGATGACACAGCTTAAAAAGCACATCACCACCACATCCATTGGCATTATTACTGATTTCACCATCCATCCTTTTTGGGAGGATACCGATTTGGATTATTACGTTACAGCCAATGAACGACTTTCCTTGCAAGCGAAAAAGAAGGAAATTCCAGTCTCTAAACTTTTACCATTTGGCATACCGATTAATGATAAATTCACGCATGTACATGCAAAAGATTACGCTCGTAAACAGCTTGGCATTGCAGATAAGAACACCATTTTTGTCATGAGCGGTAGCATGGGCTATGGCAATGTCACAAAGATTATCAAGCAGCTTGATAATATGGACTTGGATTTTCAAATCGTTTCGGTGTGTGGCAATAACAAAAGCTTAAAGCGTAAAATTGATAAAATGGTCATGAAAAAGTCTATTAAAAACTATGGATATGCAGATAATGTGGACATCATCATGGATGCCGCAGATTGCATCATTA
>JACMMQ010000189.1 GCA_014378955.1 Clostridia bacterium | reverse complement strand
ATAAAATCCTTCTTATCTTTCAATTTTTTTTGGATAATACTTACAAGATTGTATACGCATGTCGTGTCACATGACAACTTATATTCACCGCTACAGGCAAACCTGCTATGTGCGTTGGATAACTATCAATATGCAATGCCAACGCCGTGGTTGTACCGCCTAAACCCTGTGGTCCTATACCTGTTTGATTTGCCTTATTCAATAATTCTACTTCCAAATCTTGATAATATGGGTCGGGATGTGTAGAGCCTACTGGACGAAGCAATGCCTTTTTCGCTAAAAATGCCGCCTTTTCCATCGTACCGCCAATGCCAACGCCAACCACCATAGGCGGACAAGGATTGCCCCCTGCTAAATCAATCACATCAATCACAAACTTTTTTACGCCCTCCACCCCATCAGATGGTTTGAGCATTTTAACGCCACTCATATTTTCACTGCCAAAGCCCTTAGGCGCAACGGTAATGTGAATGTTATCCCCTTCAATGATGTCATAATGAATGACCGCTGGTGTGTTGTCACCCGTATTTTTTCTTTGTAATGGATCGGATACCACCGAGGCACGAAAATACCCCTTACGATAGCCCTGCCGTACCCCTTCATGAATGGCTTTTTCGATACTACCATCCACCACTGAGACATTTTGTCCAATTTCAAAAAAAACAACCGCCATCCCTGTATCTTGGCAAATAGGCATTTGTTTTGATGCAGCGAGCTTTGCATTGTCCTTAAGCTGTGACAATATTTCACACGCCAAAGGCGACTGTTCTTTTAAAATCGCTTTGTCCATGCCTGCTATGACATCCTGCCCAATGTGCACATTCGCTTGGATACACAAATCACGAACCGCTTTTATGATTTCCTCACATGCTATTATTCTCATTTTTCGTCCTCTCATTCAACGCATTTTCTTCATTATACCCATGATTACCAATTGACGTCAACTATTTATTGCATTATAATGGAATGTACACATAAAATGTATTGATGGTGGATTAACGTGGGCGCTGCCCACACCCGCCCCTTTTTGAAAAAAGGGGACAAAAACTTTAATGTGATTGATTAAAATAATTAAAGTTTTACTCAATTTTTTTCAAAAAATTGCGGGGTCAAGGGACAGCGTCCCTTGGTGTTGTCCGCAGACAACGAAATCTTAACACTCAAAGAGTATTTTTCTTTGTTACTTTCTTTTTGCGATAGAAAAAGAAAGTAAGGTTTTCACCATCGTATTTAAAAAATAAGGAGTGACATGATGAAACGAATTGTATTGACAGGTGGCGGAACGGCAGGACATGTCACACCCAATTTGGCACTTATTCCTGCCTTGCAAGCACAAGGCTTTGACGTGCATTACATTGGCACACGTGACGGGATGGAAAAAAGTTTAATCCAAAAGGCAAACATTCCCTACCATGTTATAGCGGCTGGCAAGCTTCGCCGTTATGTTGATATGAAAAATATCACAGATATTGCTAAAATTATTCAAGGCACCTGCCAAGCAGTCGCCGTGCTTTTAAAAATCAAACCAAACGTTGTGTTTGCAAAAGGTGGCTTTGTCTCATGCCCTGTGGTATGGGCGGCTAAGGTTTTGGGCATTCCCGTGGTGGTGCATGAATCGGATTTAACGCCTGGACTTGCAAACAAGCTCTCTTTACCATTTGCTAAAAAAATATGCTACACCTTTCCTGAAACGGCGCTTCACCTTGATGCGTCCAAAAGCGTGCTCACAGGGTTACCCATTCGCACCGCTTTGGCACAAGGTGATGCAGTGATCGGTCGAAAGCTATGTGGCTTCACAGACGAAAAACCTGTTTTGCTAGTGATGGGTGGAAGTCAAGGGGCAAGTGTGTTAAATCAAATTATAAGAAGTAATTTACACACGTTACTAAACGATTATCAAATATGCCATTTATGTGGCAAAGACAATCAAGACAGCACTTTAGAAGGTTTATCGGGATACTGTCAGTTTGCCTATGCCCATGAAGAATTAGCACATTTATTTGCCATGACCGATTTATTTTTATCACGTGCAGGCTCTACCGCCATTCACGAAATGCTTTTGGTGAATAAACCTATGTTGCTCATTCCATTGTCTAAAAATGCAAGTCGTGGTGACCAAATTTTAAATGCCATTTCATTTGAAAATCGCGGCTTTGCTTCGATGATTTTCGAAGAGGACTTGGATGATCAGCTATTGATAGGACGTTTATCACAAATTCAATTTGAGCGCAGTCGCTACATCAAGGCGATCAAAACGGCGAACATTGCAAACGGCTTAGATGCAACGATGCAGGTAATTTTGTCCGTTTTAAAATAGCGTTTCAAATAATATAAGGCTGTATTAATAGGTAAACAACCCCTTTTGATACAGCCTCATTTTATGCCATAAGAATTATCAGCTTTTTGTATTGATGAAAAACCTTACTTTCTGATATTGTCAATATTACTTTACACATTCCACTCAAAAAATTCTGGTTGAACCCAATGTCATCGGAAAAGCATTGT
>JACMMQ010000188.1 GCA_014378955.1 Clostridia bacterium | reverse complement strand
TTATCGCTTTCGCATCGTCACGCTAGAGGGCGAATTGCTCAATGTAGGCGGCTCGATGACAGGCGGTAGTGTCAATAAAGCCAATAGCTTTTTAAGCCGAGTAAACGAAATCGAACAGCTCACCCAAGAAATAGAAGCGGTTAAAGCTAACCTCACCGAACAAGCCAAACTGCTAGACGATAAAACCCGAGAGGTTGGCTATGTGGAATCGGAAATTGCGCAAAACGAAAAGCTATTGCGCACGTATGAAGCCCGAATTGTGGGGCTTGAGTCCGATTATCGCCATCTTTCCAATAGCTTGCAGGAATTGCACGATGCCAAGGCACAATTGACACAGGAAGAGGAAAAAATCCTTTTAAATATCGACCAAATGGCGCAAGAGGCAGAGCGACTTGCCTCTGAAATTGAAAAGTCCGAAGTGGAAACACAGGCACTAACAGTGTCCATTGACACGGAAAATGTCCAGCTCCGCCAAGCGGTGGATGAACGGGCGAAAATTACCGACCAGTTACTTGAAACACGCTTGAGCACAGGCGTGACCCACAAGGAATTAGAGGTGGCACTTGAAAAAGCTTCTCATTTGATGCATGAAAATAATGGATTGGCACAAAATATAACGGATAAGCGTACGGAGATCCTGACATTTTCAGCACAACAGAGCGAGCTGGACGATAACATATTGCTTTGCCAAGCACGCATGGCAGTAGAGCTGCAAAAGCTTGAAGCCTTGCACGCACAAAAGGAAGAGGAGCTTCATGCACGTAATGAAGGCGAGCGTAGCGTGACCGAGCAGCAAGCCGAGCTTCGCCATCGCCGTGATGCGTTGCAAAATGCACAGGCGGAATTTTACCGCATGGAAAGCAAAAGGACCAAAACCGAGCAGGACTATGAAAGCATGGTCAACAAGCTGTGGGATGAATACACCCTCACCTATTCTGCCGCCGAGCCATACAGGCAGGATGTGGGAAGCTTAACCTTGGCAAGCAAGCAAATAGGCATCTTGAAAGCGGAAATACGTTCACTTGGCAATGTCAATGTCAATGCGATCGAGGAATATCTACAGGTCAAGGAGCGGTATGAATTTTTGTCCACGCAAATTGCTGATTTAGAGGTGGCAGAAGGTGGCTTGCTCAAAATCATACAAGAAATGGTGGGCTGGATGAAAAAGCAGTTTGAAAGCCAGTTTGTGCTCATCAACGAGCATTTCAATGAGGTGTTCATGCATTTGTTTGGTGGTGGACGTGCGGCACTTCGGCTCGCCGACCCAAGCAATGTGCTAGAAAGCGGCATCGAAATCGACGTGCAACCACCCGGCAAAAAGCTACAAAGCATTTTGCTGTTATCTGGTGGCGAAAAAGCGATGTCCGCCATTGCGCTGTTGTTTGCGATCTTAAAGGTGCGCCCTACCCCGTTTTGCATCTTAGACGAAATAGAGGCCGCTTTGGACGAGGTCAATGTGTTCAAATTCGGTCGGTACTTACATGAATTTTCAGGCGATACGCAGTTTTTGGTGGTCACTCACCGCCGTGGCACGATGGAAGCGGCAAATATCTTATACGGTGTGACCATGCAAGAAAAAGGCGTGTCTACCCTGTTACAACTAAAATTTGAAGAAATAGAGAAAAAAGTAGGAGGATTTTAATTTTGGAAACTGAAACTAAAAAGCCGGGGTTTTTCGCCCGATTAAAAGAAGGACTATCCAAGACACGCTCAAGTATTTCCGACAAAGTGGATGGCGTGTTAGCAAACTTTCGCAAGGTGGACGAGGAGCTGTTTGAGGAGCTAGAGGAAGCGCTTATTACTGCTGATATCGGTTTTGAGACCTCTACACAAATAATTGAGCGGTTGCGTGACATCACCAAAAGGCGCAATGTGCAAGACAGCAGTGACGTAAAAAATTTGCTGAAGGAAATTATTGCGGACATGATGGGCAGTGAAAATCATGCGCTCAAGCTTGATACCAAGCCTTCTGTCATTATGGTAATTGGCGTAAACGGTGTGGGCAAAACCACTACGATTGCCAAGCTTGCGGCACACTTGAAGCAGGACGGTAAAAAGGTGCTATTGGCAGCTGCCGACACCTTCCGTGCGGCGGCAATCGACCAACTGCAAATATGGGGCGACCGCACAGGCACAGACGTTATCAAGCACAAAGAAGGAGCAGACCCAGCCGCAGTCGTTTTTGATGCTATTCAGGCCGCAAAGGCACGCAACACAGATGTGGTGATTTGCGACACCGCCGGACGGTTGCACAACAAAAAGAACTTGATGGACGAGCTACACAAGGTGTTTAAGGTGCTAGACCGTGAATTACCACAGGGCAGTCGTGAGGTGCTGTTGATTTTAGATGCCACCACTGGGCAAAACGCCGTCAGCCAAGCCAAGCTGTTTTCAGAGGTTGCACAAGTGACAGGTATTGTGCTCACTAAATTAGACGGCACAGCCAAGGGCGGTATTGTAATTGCCATTAATAATGAGCAGAAAATCCCCGTAAAATTTATAGGCGTAGGCGAAAAAGCAGACGATTTACAAGTCTTCGATGCAAAAGCCTTTGCAGACGCAATGTTTGCTTAGGGATAAATGTGCAAAAAGCGGGCGGATAAATCCTGCCCCTACAATTTTCCACACAACTTTTGAACATATTTGAACCCAACCAATCGTAGGGGCAGGATTTATCCGCCCGTTCCTATCGCACCAACTTAAAAATAGAATTAGGAGGAAAATTTAATGGACAATGTTTACAACATGCACCAACATTCCGACCAAAAGAAAACTGTACGCCGTGTTATTTTTTCGCTGGTTGTGCTAGCGATCCTGTTAGTGGTGGGCTATGCCGCGAGTATCTTTATCGAGCTCATACAAATCCGTGAGGTGGGCGAGCAATTTGTGAGCGTTTACATGACCAATTTGACGGTCAAGCTTGCGATACAGGCGGCTGGGTTTTTGCTTACCTTTGTTGTGCTGTTTTTATCAGCGCTCTGGGTGCGACGCAACATGCTCAAAATCAATCCATCCTTAACCATTCTCAAAAAGACGAGCTTGGTGTTTTTATTGAGTTTCATCATTTCGTTTATTGCAGGCAATACGCTCAAAGAAACGATGTATCAGAAGTTTCTGTTTTTTGTAAATGCCATACCTTTTGACAAGGTGGATCCTATTTTTTCTAACGACATCGGCTATTATGTCTTTAGCCGACCGTTTTTAATGGCACTTGTTAACAATGTGACGGGCATTTGGTTGTTTCAAATCGTGGTCACGCTTGGGCTGTATGTCGTGTTATATTTAGGCATTAGCTTAGGCACTTGGAATTTCAAGGATTTACGCCATGAAAAGGGCATCGTATTTCATAACCTTGTGAATGTCGTTATTTGGCTATTACTAAAAGCCGCTTCGTATAAATTCATGCAAGAAAGCGTGCTGTACTCCACCATTGGTGAGGTGCGTGGCGCAGGCTACACCGATTTGACTGTATGGCTGAATTATTACCGCCTTGCACCGTTTTTGCTCATTGCAATTGCGATTTTCGCCATGTTCTTTTTGATGCGTAAGAAAATCGTCCATGCAGGCGTGACCATTGCCATTTTCCCTGTGGTTTCGATATTGGTCAGTTTAATCGCTGGTGGTGTGCAAGCGGCTATCGTACAGCCGAGCGAGGTCAACATCGAAAAGCCTTACCTGGAGCACAACATCAGAATGACACGGGATGCTTTCAATCTTTCTTCTACCATTGAAAAGGATTTTAACATCAGTTACAACCTTACCCAAAAGGACTTAGAGGACAATGCCCTCACCGTCAACAACATTCGCATCACCGATATCCCTGAAACACAAGCTATTTCCAATCAGCTTCAGGGCATTCGCAATTATTACAATTTCCACGATACCGATGCGGCGGTGTATGATATTAACCAAAAACCTACAGCGGTATTTTTAAGCGTGCGTGAGCTTAACAAGCCCAATATCGCCGATGCCGCTAAAACGTACATCAATGAAAAATTCCGCTTTACACATGGCATTGGTGCGGTGATGAACCCCATCAATCGCATGTCCACCGAGGGACACCCCGAATATGTCATCAAGGACATTCCGCCAAAATCCACAGAGGGTGCGCCAAAAATCACCCAGCCACGCATTTATTTTGGCGAAATGACAGACGATTATGTCATCGTAAATGCCAAGGACACCAAGGAACTAGACTATTCCGAGGGACAAGAGGAGCTAGAATTCACCTATGATGGCAAAGCAGGCGTAAAGATGAATTTGTTCAACCGCTTGGTATTTGCCGCTAAATATGGCGATTTCCGCATGCTTGTTTCTAACTTTATCACAGGCGACAGCCGCTTGCTTTTAAATCGTCAAATATTAGCGCGCGTCAACATTGCTGCGCCGTTCTTGCATTATGAAAATGACGCCTATGTCGTGATTGACAAGGACGGACGACTCAAATGGGTCGTGGACATTTACACCACCAC
>JACMMQ010000187.1 GCA_014378955.1 Clostridia bacterium | reverse complement strand
CAGTAAATTGCCTGGGCGTGTCCAAAAAATTACCGTCAAAGAGGGGCAGGAGGTCAAGGCAGGTGATTTGCTTGTGGAAATAGCGAGTGAGGACATTGCCGCTAAGCGTATACAGGTGCTCGCAGGGCTGAGTCAAGCACAAGCAGGATACGAGGCGAAAAAGTCAGTGCTCAGTGCCGCACAGGCACAGTTGCAGAAGGCACAAAATGGTGCACGCCCACAGGAAAAGGCGCAAGCGGGCATACAACAGAGCACGCTGCAAAAGAGCTTAAACCGTTTAGATGAGGTTGAAAAAAATAAATTAGAACAGGCAAAATCATTAGAAGAAATCCGCAAGGGTGCGCTCGATGCCGCAAAGGCACAGGCGCAAAAGGCGGAAAATGGCGCAAGGGCACAAGAAATCGCACAAGCACAGGCGGCAGTGGATTTATGGACGAAAACAGATGAGCGTGTGCAAAAGCTATTTGAAAAGGGTGCAGTTTCTGCACAAAAACGGGATGAAGTCAAGACACAGCTATTGGTAGCGACCCAAACCTTGAGCATGGCAAAAGAAGGCGCACGCATCGAGGATAAAAGTGGGGCGTTAGCTTTGGTTGCACAGGCACAAGCGGCGTATGACCAAGCGGTTTCAGCAAGGCAAGAAGTGATTGATACCCTTGCACAAAAAAGGGATGAGGTACAAGGACAGCTGAGTGCGTCCGAGCAGACTGTGAGCATGGTGAATGAGGGCGCACGTGTGGAGGACGTTCAAAGTGCATCGGATGCGGTGTTGGCAAATGTTAGCATTGTTGAGGCGGCACAAGGCACTATTGATGAATTGAACGGCAAGCTCAAGGAAGTGGATGCCTTTTTAAATGACTGTAAAATTGTCGCACCGATGGCTGGCGTGGTGGGTACAATCGCTACGCACGAAGGGGAATTGGTTTCGAGTGGCATGTCCATGATGACTATTAGCAATCGAACGACAGCAACGGTTGAGGTCAAGGTCAAGGAAACGGAGCTCAAAGGTATTCACGTTGGACAGACCTGTGAATTGAAAATACCAGCGGATGCGAACACAAAGCTCACAGGCACGGTGGTCACAATCAATCAAAAGCCAGATTTTGCGACCAAGCGTTCCACCAATGACAACGGCGATTTTGACATCGTGGCATATGGCGTGAAAATCAATATTGACAATCACGCATCAATCGTACGACCGGGCATGACGGTGTTTGTGCAATTTATAAAGTAGGTGGATGCATCATGGCATTATGGAAAGAAAAAACGAACTATATTTTGGTGCTAATCATACCGCTTTTGGTGAATTTACTGCTAGGGGTGGAATTTTCTAAAGGCGTGATTTCACACATCCCAATGGCGGTGGTGGATATGGACAACTCCTCTGTGAGCCGTATGATTGTACAACAATTTCGGGAAAATGAACCCTTTGCGCTAAAATACCAAATGGAAGATGAAGCGCAAATCAAACAGCTCATGGACAATAGCAAAATCCGTGTGGGTATGATCATTCCAAAGGGATTTTCGGATGATGTGAAATCAAGTCAATCGCCTACGGTGCTTATGCTGTACGATGGCAGTCACATGTCGGTCGCCTCAGTCGCAAAGGCAAAAGCCAGCGAAATACTCATGACACTCAAAACAGGGGTGGGCATCAAGCTCATAGGCGCAAAGCTTTCTGTGCCAGCAGACATTGCCAAAAATATCGCACTGTCGGTAAAATTCACAAACCGTACACTGTACAATCCCACCAAAAGCTTTGAAAATTTTCTCAACCCAGGGTTTGGTGTTGCCATTGTGCAAACAGGCATTGCATTAGCGGCGGTAGTGGTAGCCAATCGCAACCGTTTTATTATGCAAAAAGGGAAGCGATTGATGCATGTGATGCACACCACGCTATTTTTTACCGTTTTAGGAACAGCAGCTCTCCTTTTGAGCATATTCGTACAAACCAAATTGTTTGGGCTGGTTTTTCGTGGTGGTTTGGCAGGGACGGTTTTGTTAAGCGTCGTATTTGCGGCGGCAGTATCGTCCTTTGCGGTGATGGTGGGCAGTGCTTTAGGGAATGTTTCATTTGCTATTTTAGTCAATGCGGTGTATTTCATTCCAAGCACGATTTTGGTCGGCTACACATGGCCTGTGATTGCCATGCCACAAATCTATCAAAACCTTGCACACACCTTGCCATTTTATCACTATGCAGACCCATTACGAGATTTGTATTTAAAGGGGCTCACATTTGCACAGGTGTTGCCACAAGCACTGTGGTTTTGTGAATTTACAGGTGTGATGCTATTTTTAATAGCTGTGGTGGTGTTATTGATTCCAACCTCCGTCAATAAGAAGGAGGATGAATGTATTGCTATGGCGTGAAATGCTACAAATTATTAAAAACAAAGAGGTCAATTTTTTACTGCTACTGGGTCCAATCTTACTCACCATACTTTTTGGCGGTATTTATGTCAATAGTGCGGTGAACGACATTCCAATCGCTGTGCTAGATGAGGATCAAAGCAGTGTGAGCACAAGCATCACGCAGCAATTTGACGAAAATGAACGCTTTGATATCACCCAAAGGGTGGATAATCAAGTGCAACTAAAGGCGCTTCTAGATAATAAAAAGGTCATGATGGCGGTTTGCATCCCACCTGACTTCGCAAAAAACCTTCAAACCTTGCATGCACCAGAAGTTTTGTTAATGACCGATGGCACCAATATGATTATCAGCAACAGTGTGTATGCGACAGCGGCAGGCATTATCCAAACGGTAGCGGCAGGCGCACAAATCAAGCTATTAGAGGGCAAGGGCATGCTCCCACAAGTGGCAAAGCACGTCGCCATGCCATTTGTTTTTCAAGACCGCATTTTGTACGACCCACGGTTGCAGTATATGAACTATCTTTTGCTGGGGTACATCGCGGTATTTTTACAACAGGTGATGCTCGCAGGGGTGGGCAATGTGATGATACAAGCAAGTGAGCAAGCAAAGCGTGCCATCACTTTGCAAGCAATTGCATGCAAGGTGGTAGCGTGCACGATTTTTGCATTGCTTTCCACAACCGTTGCAATGGGCATTGCGGCGTTTGGCTTTCATGTCCCCATTCGTGGCAATGTTTTAGTTGCGGTCGGCTTTTGTGCGCTGTTTGCATTCGCCATGAGCGCCCCTGCGATTTTGTTAGCAGCACTAATCGGCAATAAAACAAAGTTCGCACAAATCGCCTATATGGTATCACTTCCAGCGTTCGTAAGCTGTGGATACGTGTGGCCGCTCGACCAAATGCCGCCACTGCTGGTGGGCGCAATTAAAATTGTATGGCCACTTGCAAGCTTCGCACGACCGTTTGACGAATTTTTAATCAAAGGTATGTCGGTTTGGACATTGTTGGGCAGTGGGGCGGAATTGTTAGTCTACACGCTTGTTTGGTTGCCCATTGGGGTTTGGGTTTATAATAGAAAATTGCGTACAACATAGTGGGCGCTGCCCACGCCCGCCCCTTTTTGAAAAAAGGGGACAAAAACTTTAATGTGATTGATTTAAATAACTAAAGTTTTACTCAATTTTTTTCAAAAAATTGCGGGGTCAAGATGACCACGCCAACTTCGTGGCTATGAATGCAAAAAGCGCATTCAT
>JACMMQ010000186.1 GCA_014378955.1 Clostridia bacterium | reverse complement strand
TAAAAAAGCGACTCTTGCAAATGCTTAGCAGAGAATGAAATAGCAAGCCCTCCCAGGCCAGGGCGATGGCTAGTTTTAAATAACTAGGATACCTGACTACACTAAAAAGAAGGATGAACTTGTAAGGAGGAATGGCTATTATTATATAATATACCATTAGCTAAATAAATTTTCCGGTTTAATACTGCCCCGCTAATTTTATAGTATAATGAAACCTCAGTTTTCCATAGTAACAGCTTGCTCCAGTATGGGTTGCTCGTGTTGTATCTCTTAAGGTACTTAAGGTATACAATAATTTTATCCGAAAGGCACCAGCCTCACATATTGGTCATCCATTACTTCATCATCTTCTTATAATCTTAAAACAATTTTTATGAGCAACAATCTCCGCTTCGAAACACTACAGCTTCATGCCGGGCAACAAATCGATCCCACTACCAAAGCAAGAGCTGTTCCTATTTATCAAACCACTTCCTATGTTTTCAATAATTCTGAACATGCAGCTAACCTGTTTGGTCTGAAAGAATTTGGAAATATCTATACGCGTATCATGAATCCGACAACTGATGTTTTTGAACAGCGTATGGCTGCATTGGAAGGAGGAGTAGCGGCCCTTGCTACCGGGTCGGGACAGGCAGCCCAATTTCTGGCTTTAAATAATATTTTGCAGGCCGGTGATAATTTTATTACAACTACTTATTTATACGGTGGTACATACAATCAATTCAAAGTTGCATTCAAACGCCTTGGAATAGAAGTACGCTTTGCAGATGGAGATGATTCCGAAAGTTTTGTCAAACACATAGATAAAAACACCAAAGCTTTTTATTTAGAGACTATCGGTAACCCTCGTCTGAATATTCCTGACTTCCAAAAATTTGCAGCCCTCGCTAAGGAATATGACTTACCACTGATTGTTGATAATACTTTTGGTGCTGCGGGTTATCTATTTCGTCCGTTGCAACATGGTGCGAATGTAGTAGTGGAATCTGCCACAAAATGGATTGGCGGACATGGCAACAGCATTGGTGGCGTCATTGTTGACGGAGGAAATTATAACTGGGGCAATGGAAAATTCCCTCAATTCACTGAACCAAGCGAAGGTTATCATGGTCTGAAATTCTGGGAGGTATTTGGAGAAGGTAATCCTTTAGGTCTGCCCAATATCGCATTTGCAATTCGTGCACGGGTGGAAGGCTTAAGGGATTTTGGTCCTTCGCTTAGTCCCTTCAATTCGTTCTTGTTGTTGCAGGGATTGGAAACCTTATCTCTTCGTTTAGACCGGCATGTTGCCAATGCTTTGGAACTTGCCAAATGGCTTGAGCAACATCCTTCAGTTGAATTTGTTCAATATCCCGGTCTGAAAAGCAGCCCCTACAATGAGTTAGCAAAAAAATATCTAAGTAATGGATTTGGTGGCATATTAAATTTTGGTGTGAAAGGTGCGAAAGAAAATGCCAGCAAATTTGTTGATTCATTGAAGCTGGTAAGTCACCTGGCCAATGTGGGTGATGCAAAAACATTAGTCATCCACCCGGCATCCACCACACATGAGCAATTAAGTGCAGAAGAGCAGGTGGCATCCGGTGTACAGCCCAAC
>JACMMQ010000185.1 GCA_014378955.1 Clostridia bacterium | reverse complement strand
TATGCGCCGTGGAAGCCTATCAACCTCCATAGCGGAGATTATATCACGTCTGCCAATCAAGTGGCAATCAATACCGCTGATGCACTGTCCGACGCTGTGAAGCTGTCAAAAGGCAGTGAAATGTCCATTGATGTGATGCGTAATGGAAAACAGCTACACATGAAAATACGCCCTGTGGAAAGTGCGACAGATTCAGAATATCGCTTAGGCTTATGGGTGCGAGATAGCACCGCAGGCATAGGCACGCTTACCTTTGTAGACCCAGAGGCAAAGCAATTCGCCGCCTTAGGGCATGGTATCACTGATATTGATACAGGTGCTATGATGACTGTATCAAGTGGGCAAATATTACGCTCCAGTATACTATCAGCGACAAAGGGGTTGCGTGGGACACCAGGTGAATTAAAGGGCGTATTTTTAGATGAAACACTTGTCAGTGGTGATATTAAACTCAATTCAGAATATGGGGTGTACGGTCAATATCTAGGTGCTTTTTCAGCGCATTCAGGCACAATGCCCATTGGTTTAATCAGTGAAATCAAAGTTGGTCCTGCCTATATATTATCCAATGTGGAGGGGACTAAGGTAGATAAATTTGAAATACAAATCGAAAAGGTATTGCCCCATGCAAGACGTTCGTTAAAGGGTATGGTGATAAGGGTTACTGATCCAAGATTACTGGAAAAAACGGGTGGCATTGTACAAGGCATGAGTGGTAGTCCGATTATACAAAACGACAAAATAGTCGGTGCAGTTACGCATGTTTTTGTAAATGACCCGACAAGAGGGTACGGTATTTTTGTAGAATGGATGCTTAAACAGATAGAAAATCAGCGAATAAGCTGGTTTTCTTCTTTTATTGTCGCATAAAACGAATGAATAATAACAATTTTTGGGAAATATTGGTTTTACCTATTGATTTTTAATAGATTATGACATATAATACGCATGAGTTGCTATAACGATAGGAGGAAATAAAGTGAACGACAAAAAAATTCGTATTGTCATTGCAGATGACAATGACCGCTTTCGGGAAACATTATTTGAAACACTTTCGTGCCAACCAGACTTTGAAGTAGTAGGGTGTGCTTGTGATGGTTTAGAAGCTTTGCAAATCGTCGCACAACAAAAGCCAGATGTTGTCATCGTAGATATTATGATGCCGCAGATGGATGGATTGGGATTTCTGAAGCATTTGAATGAAAACATGCCTGAAGCAAGTCGACCTGTATGTATCGTTTTATCTGCCGTAGGGCAAGAAACCGTTGCACAAAAAGCAATGGATTATGGTGCTTTGTATTATATGATTAAACCGTTTGATCATCAAGCACTTTTCGAAAGAATTCGTTTGTTTGCGCTCATTGGTGGTGAGTTTATCTTTAGTTCAACCAGCATGCCGGAAAGCAGCGGTCTTACCTTTACGCCCACTATTCGTGATCTCGAAACGACCGTTACCAAGGTCATACATGAGGTTGGCGTGCCAGCTCACATCAAAGGATACCAATACTTACGTGATGCGATTATCATGGTTATCAATGATATGGAAACCATTAATTCAATTACGAAGCTTTTATACCCTTCTATTGCAAAGCAATATAACACCACGCCTAGTCGTGTAGAGCGTGCTATTCGACATGCCATTGAAGTCGCTTGGGGACGTGGGCAGGTTGAAACGCTCGCCAACATGTTCGGTTATACCATCAACAATGCAAAGGGCAAGCCCACCAATTCAGAATTCATTGCGCTAATTGCTGATAAATTGCGCTTGCAATTAAAAGCAGGTTGATTGCGCTGAGCCCATTCGCATTTGTGTAACCTAAAAAAGGATAATTATTTATATGCAAAATAGAGACTTCCTATTTAATAGAAAAATAGGAAGTCTTATTTTTTATAGAGGGTTGAGCCTATACTTATTTACTACTCCCTGAAAATTCGATATAGGCAGATTTATTGATATGATCATCTATCGTGACTTCACAGGTTTGTTTGTCAATTTTCGTGAGCGGAAATTGCACCGTAAAGGTGCTTCCTAGCCCTACTTGGCTTTTTACCGTTATGTCGCCCCCCAATGCCTCCACAAACAGCTTGACCAATGACAAGCCTAGTCCAGTGCCTTCAGTATTTTTTGTGCATCCGCATTCAATCTGTCCAAATTTTTTAAAAATACAAGGCAATTGATCCTCGGCAATGCCGATGCCCTGGTCACTTACATCAATGCAAATAAAGTTATTCTTGCCGTAAACCTTCACCACAATGGATTTGCCATTGGGTGTAAATTTTATCGCATTGGACAGCAAATTCAACAAAATTCTTTCAAACTTTTCTTCATCCATATGGATAATTTTTCGTTTAAAGGTGGACTTATATAAAATGCTAATGTTTTTTTGGTGTGCATATTCCTTGACTGACTCAACAATCAAGCATGTCATAGAAACGACATCCACATTATGTCTTTTGAGCATAATATGATGAGAATCTATTTTTATAATGTCTAGCAAATTATTAACCAGCCTGAGCTGACTAAACAACGTATCCCGAATTCTTTTTAAATACATTTTTGATTTATCTGATAATTCATCCTTGCATACCATTTCCATTACTTGAATGTTTGAATCGATGATGGCAATGGGTGTTTTAAATTCATGCGAAATAAACGAAAGAAATTCATCCTTCAAAGTAATCGCCTTTTCAAGCACCTCATTTTTTTCTTTTTCAACCTTTAAAATCTGTTCTTGGTTATGCTTTTGTGTCGCTTCACATGCCACACGTGCGGTTACATCATAGCAACAAATAATGCCACCAATCAATTCCCCTTTTTTGTTGTGTATGGAGGAGCCATTGATTTCGACATGCATTACACCACTTGGTATTTTGATTGAAACCCTTTCACCTGTAAACCGCTCACCGTTTAGCACGCGGTTACATGGGATTTCTTCTTTTTTCATTAAACTACCTTGTGCGTTATAGAAATCCGCCAACGTATGTATTTCCCTTATATTCGTAAGTGCAGGAAAAAGCGAGAGAAACATTGCACGTGCGGATTTATTGAGATTTAATATATTTCCAACCTTATCAAATACCAAAACCGCTTCTGACATGTTTTCAAGTATTTTTTCTATATCATCCGTTTTTGTTAAAAAATTTGGTTCAAATCGTGATATCATATACCAAAAACCGCCTTTTTTATGAAATCATGTCAATTTAGAAACTCTCCGCATGAAAAATCGGGTGGAACAGTGTAAGTATACCCAAATTCTAACATACTTCGACAAAAAAATCAATCATTTCGTACAAAACATGCATGAATAATTTATAATCGGTGGCGTAATATATGATTATGAAAACACGTTTAAGTAAAAAAATGGACATCGGTATATTGGATGACACATTTTTTATATTTATCAAAAATAATCAATTGTATACAAAAAATAGTTCCACCTTCATGATACCCTTAACCATTCCAAAAGCGTACCTATTTTCTTATCAGCCAGTGCCACGGTCATCTCTTGCTCATAAATGTCCCATAAATGGTGTGCATCTGAGCTTGTGATGAGCTTATAGTCCGCTAGCTGTGGAAATTTTTCGATGGCTTGCACAAATGAGAGCTTTTTTGAAACCTCCAGTGTGGTAAAGCCATCCTCTGGTGCTATAAAGCCTAAATTAGACAAGATACTATA
>JACMMQ010000184.1 GCA_014378955.1 Clostridia bacterium | reverse complement strand
GCTTGCGTACATTCTACTGTTCATATCTAGGCAGGAAATGTCAGCATTTCCGTTATAATTTGCCGCAGCACCCTCATAGTGCACAAGGCGAGAAGCATCTCTATTTTTCGTCCATTTTGCCATGTTGATATGGTTGACATCATAGCCAGACTCGTTGCCCAACGACCAAATGATGACACATGCATGGTTTTTGTCACGCTCAACCAAGCGTATCGCACGGTCTAAAAATGCCTTTTCCCATGCAGGATTTTTTGAGAGCATATGAAAATCACCAGCAGGCTGTACACCATGACATTCTAAATCTGCTTCATCCACGACATAAAAGCCCATTTCGTCACACAAATCTAAAAAGCGAGGGTCATTTGGGTAATGCGAGGTGCGAACGGTATTGATGTTGTGCTGTTTCATAATCAGCAAATCTTTTTTCATGTGCTCATACGGAATAGCCTGTGCAAATTCAGGGTGCGAATCATGTCGATTGACCCCTTTGAGCTTGATGGCTTTGTTGTTAATTTTAAACACACTGTTTTCAATGGCAATTTTACGCATGCCAGTATAAAAATGGATCACTTCATCGCCACTGGTAAGCACCACTTGATATAGGGTAGGCGCTTCTGCATGCCAAAGCGTAGGCTGTTCGATTGCAAGCTCCATGCAACCATTTGACTGAATGGTTTGACTTTTATGAGCAATCGTATCACCAACGGCATTTTTTAACGTCACGGTGACCTCACAATCGCCAACCGTTTCAATTTCACATTGCACGGTTGCATTGTTCAAATCATCCGATAGTGTAGACTTCACAAATACGTCACGGATGTGTGCGTAGTTTCGAGCAACCAAATACACATCACGGAAAATACCCGACACACGCCAAGCATCTTGATCCTCAATATAAGTACCATCACACCATTTGAGCACAAGTACGGCAATGCGGTTTTTGCCTGATTGAAGTTTGTCGGTCAGGTCAAATTCAGAAGGCAAGCGACTGCCTTGTGAATACCCAACAAAGCTATCGTTAATCCATAAATAAAAGCATGCATTCACGCCTTCAAATATGATGTGTTTATTTTTGTCCGACCAGTTGGCCGGCAGGTTGAATTCTCTAATATATAGCCCAGCAGGATTGTCATTGGGCACAAAAGGTGGATCGCATGGAATGGGATAATTAACGTTGGTGTAGTGCATTTTATCGTATCCTTGCGTTTGCCAATTGGCAGGCACGGTGATTTTTTCCAATTCATCCACGCTAGACTTAATAAATGACTCGTTTACCTGTGCGACCGATTCAAAATATTTGAACCCCCATGCACCATTTAAGCTTTGATAAAACGGTGAACGCCCTCTTTTTTTCATAGCAGCACTTGCTTCATCCCCATACGGTATAAAGGTTGCACGAGGTTTTAGTGTATTGACTGATAATACAGCTGTATTTTCCCAATATTTCTCCATAAAAAACATTTTCAAACATCCCTTCTTAGTGGTATAATAGTATTATATTCATATTATAATTGAACGGCACGGCATAATCAATCAAAGATTATTAAGATATATATGAAAATATTAAGATTATAAGGGGGAAAGCTATGAGCAATATGATTTTGTCACTCATCACTGCATTTGAAATGCGTTTGCCGTTTTTTTTGGTTGGCGTGGGCTGGCAATACGAGCAAATGCCGATCAATCGTCCAAGCGGTTACCCACGTTTCCAATGGTTACAATGCTACGAGGGCAAAGGGGAACTAATTATAAATGACAAGCGAACTACCGTGCGACCCAATCAGGGCATGCTTTTATTCCCAAATGAGGCACATGCTTATCATGCGACAAGCGAGCGTTGGATGATGGATTGGATTGAGTTTGATGGTATCCATTTACAAGACTTCTTTGTGCGAGCAGGACTTAATCAATCGGGTGTGTATACACTTTCACAGCCTCATATAGTCATGAAAAATATACGAGCGCTCCCTTACTTAGCAAGCGCACATGATCCGCTACAAAGCATCGAAAGCTCAAAAATAGTATACACCATTCTTTTGGATTTATTAAAAATATACATCGGTGGAAAGCGACGTCAGTCTATCCGCACAATATGCAAAGCTCACGGCGGTGTATACGTACATTGAAAATAATTTTGCAAATCCAATTACCTTAAATGAATTGTCAGAAACGGTGGGTATCACCCCGCAATATTTGTGAGACTTGATTAAAGACATAACAGGCATTTGCGAATCATCATTAATTGAAAAAAGGATTTTGTTTAATTTGAAAACAATGGAAATGGTGTATGGATAAAATCAGCTTAAGAAAAGTATTCTTCCTATTTTCAATTATGGCTGCGACTACTAATTCGTTTTCACAATCGTATAGCTACGCTGACTCCATTCGAAAACTTGAATCGTTAAGCAATGATTCTGCTTACTCTGATTTTGCGGGTAAAATCAGTAAACAATATTTGTCAGAGGGTAAATTTGAAGAGGCACTTTCATTTTTGAACAAGCAAATTGCTATGCAACAATATGGTTCTGCACGGCATCAAAAACTCTTGGTTTGGCTTTGCAATTGTTATTATCAAAAGAAAGAGTACAATCAATCAATTGCTGCATGTGATAGTGTTTTAGCGTTGGATTTTACATTTACACCTGATGTTTTAATTAAATTAAACCGGTTGAAAGGTCAAAATTATTTCCGGCAGGAAAATTTTGCTGATGCCATTGTGTTTTATAAAGAAGTATTTGCACTTACAGAAAAGTATAATGACAGTACACAAATGGATGATGTATTGGCAGGCATAGGAACGTGC
>JACMMQ010000183.1 GCA_014378955.1 Clostridia bacterium | reverse complement strand
TAAAAATACTACAAAATATTGAATGTGTCAAACGGGTAAAACTGGTAAATATTTACAGCTTTCTGTGGGATAATCATAATATTAATCTCAGATTAAAACATAACCAGCAGAGATGGGCAAAACGCGAGCTAGCGTTTTGAAACACTGACCGATAGATGGTTATGATTTTAATCGAGATTCATGTAAATAGTATATGCAATGCTATTCAAGCATATACATATTGTGAGCGCTGCATGTGCGGATTTAACTTAAACATAAAGAATTATATAAAGTTGAGAGGGCGAGTGGACATGGAATATGTTGTAGAACGTCGCAGGGCATTGGCTAGACGATATGGAAAAAGTCAACAAAGGGTAGAGAGTCATACACCTTACGTGCAGGTATTTTTCCAACAATTGATAGCGGCTGGGTTGATTTTTTTAATGCTGTGGGGAATGAAGCACAGCGAGGTGAATTTTTTACATACGGCATTATCACGTTTTAATGTCTATTTAAACCATGCAACAAGCATCACAACCGTGTACCAAAAAATGGATAAGGGGGTCAAAGCCTCCAAAACCTTTTATCATGGCGCACTGGCGGCAATGCAACCGCTCAACAAAGCAAAACCTGCGTTTAAGCAAGATGCTGTGCCAAAACCTACTGCTATACCACCCGAAAAAAATGAGGTAAAAGCAGTCGCACCGGTAGCAACGGCTAAGCCCACGGCAGTCCCTGCCCCTAGTATTACATTTAAGTCGCCGATGGCAGGAGCGCTTACCTCTAAATTTGGCATGCGTTTTCACCCAGTATATAAAAAGGAATTATTTCATTATGGCGTAGACATTGCAGGCGAGATCAATCATACAATCTATGCGGCGGCAGATGGAAAGGTCTTGGAGGTTGGAAAAAATGATGTATACGGTAAATTTGTTCGTATCGCCCATACGGATGATTTTGAAACGTTTTATGGTCATTTGAATGGCTATACCGTAAAGAAAGATGCACAAGTGAAAAAGGGTCAAGCGATTGCGAAGATGGGCAATACGGGCTTGGTGGTTGGCCCTGGACATTTACATTTTGAAATTCGTAAAAATAAAAAGGCGCTTGATCCTTTAAGCTTTATTACAGTTGCCGAACAATAAAAGATTGGAGGCGTATATGAAAATTTCATGCCATCCACTTATACCGTTGCCCATTGTGGCAGCGTTTTTTTCGGGGTTAACCGTTCAGTTTGCGCTATTTGTATGCGTGCTTTTGTGGCATGAGCTGTTTCATTATATCGCCGCACGTCTGATGAAAATCTCGATACATGCTGTGCATTTCTTGCCATTTGGACTCACAATGGTGGTTTCAAAAAGCTTAACGCCCCCTGAAGAAATGATTTTGGCAATTGCAGGACCGTTGGCGAATTTAATAGCGTGCATCGTTTTATGGCTGGCACACTGGACACGTTTTGAAGCAGGCATGTTTTTGTGTGTGCTTAATTTTGCATTTATGTGTATCAATTTACTACCCGCGCTGCCTTTGGATGGTGGGCGGTTTTTATTGGCGTGGTGGTCAAGAAAAGGACGTGTGAGTGCCTATCACCGTATGCTTTATTTGCACAAATGGGTGACATCCTTTTGCTTTATTGGGGGTGTAGCAATGATGCTTTTGATGCAGTGGAATGTTACGCTATTAGCGATAGCCATTTTTCTTTTGGCTCACCTTCAAAACATCAAGCAAGAGATAGAATATGTGAAATTACAAGACGCCGTAGAAAAATATCAGATAATAGTAGACAATTCGGGTAAAAATATTGTAACATAGAGAGGATAGGTTATAAAACTCGGTAAACAAGAGAGGAACAATTGGAATGCATATGATAAATGATCGCATTTTAAGTGCGGTACAAAAACCAGCACGATACATTGGCAATGAATATAACAGCGTGGTCAAGGACAAAACACAGGTAAAGGCACGCTTTGCATTTTGCTTTCCAGACGTATATGAAGTAGGCATGTCGCATTTGGGCATGAAGATTTTATACCATATTTTAAATGCACGGGCGGAATTTTGGTGTGAGCGTGTGTTTGCACCATGGGTGGACATGGAGGAGCAAATGCGTCTGCACGGGCTTCCTTTATTTGCGCTTGAAAGCGGCGATGCGGTTTCGGATTTTGACTTGGTGGGCTTTACGCTACAATATGAAATGAGCTATTCAAACATCGTGAACATGCTCGATTTGGCAAGCATTCCGCTGTTCACAAGCGATAGAAAACTAGCCGACCCTTTTGTGTGTGCAGGTGGTCCTTGTGCCTATAATGGCGAACCGATTGCGGATTTCGTGGACTTCTTTATGCTGGGCGAAGGGGAAGAAGTGATTTTGGAAGTCATGGACGCCTATGTTGCTTGGAAGGAAAGTGGACAACCACGTATCGCATATTTAGAGACGATTGCGAAGCTTGAAGGGGTGTATGTCCCTTCCTTTTACGATGTGCAATACAACGCAGATGGCACAGTGCAAGCAGTGATACCGAACAATGCACAAGCACCCAAAACCGTGAAAAAGCGCATTATCAAGGATTTAAACAACGTGACCTACCCCGATCGCTTTATTGTACCGTTTACGGAAATTGTACACGATCGCATGATTTTAGAAATTTTTCGTGGCTGTGTGCGTGGTTGTCGTTTTTGCCAAGCTGGGGTGATTTATCGTCCTGTGCGTGAGCGAACGGTGGAAACGCTCATGCCGCTAGTGAAAAATCTTATAAAAAATACAGGATACGAGGAAATATCGCTTGCTTCTCTTAGTACGAGCGACTACACAGCGTTAGAGCATTTGACGGACGAGCTTGTGGCAATTACAGAGCAAGAGAAAATTAGCTTGGCATTGCCATCCTTGCGTGTGGATTCCTTTTCGGTGGATTTGATGGAAAAGGTTCAAAAGGTACGCAAAAGCGGACTGACCTTTGCCCCGGAGGCAGGCACACAGCGCTTGCGTGATGTCATCAATAAAGGGGTCACGGAAAGTGATTTGGAAAAAACCGCCAGCTTGGCTTTTGGCGGTGGTTGGACAGGCATGAAGCTATACTTTATGATTGGACTGCCCACCGAAACGATAGAGGACGTAGAGGGCATTGCAACACTTTCACAAAGGGTGGTAGCAACCTATTTCATGCTGCCCAAGGAACAAAGACAACGTGGTGTACAGGTAACGATAAGCACCTCATCCTTTGTGCCTAAGCCATTTACGCCCTTTCAGTGGTTTGCACAGGATAGCATTGACACGTTAAGGGATAAGCAAAAACATTTGAAAAATACCATTAAGAGCAAGCAAATCAGCTACCATTGGCATGAAAGCTATTTGAGCTTTTTAGAGGCAATATTTGCACGTGGCGACAGAAGATTGTCACAGGTGCTAAAGGCTGCGCATCAAAAGGGCTGTAAATTTGACGGCTGGAGTGAATTTTTTAATTATAATAAATGGATGGAAGCGTTTTTGGAATGTGGCATAGACCCTCATTTTTATGCAACACGCACACGACCGTATGCCGAAGTGCTCCCCTGGGATCACATTGAC
>JACMMQ010000182.1 GCA_014378955.1 Clostridia bacterium | reverse complement strand
TTGCTTTTGATGGCACTGGCTATGGCTCGGATGGCACGATATGGGGCGGCGAATTTTTACTGTGTACACCTACAACTTTTGAGCGATTTGGACATTTAAAATCGATTTCACTCATGGGTGGCGATCGTGCGATGCGAGAAGGCTTTAAGTGTGCCTATGCATATTTATACCATGCAGGGCTTGAAGCTGAAATAAAGGATGATCGATTTGCGTTAATAAAAGCTGCTTTGGAACATCATATACAAACGGTACAATCGTCTAGTATGGGGCGATTGTTTGATGCGGTGAGTGCGATGCTAAACATTTCGCACACTTCACGCAATGAGGGTGAAGCCGCTATATTATTAGAAAATCAAGCATCAAGCTTTGCTGAGCAAATGACCATGTCAGTTGAAGCATATACGTTTATAATAGAGCCCTCTCATACAATAAACGTCTTCCCTATGCTTCACGAAATGGTACAAGATATGAAATCGACTGTTGCTATTCCGCTCATTGCATACCGCTTTCACTTGACAGTGGTTCAAATGATTGTTACAATGTGTATGAAAATGAAAGATGCTTTTGGCATAAAAGATGTTGCTTTGAGCGGTGGTGTATTTCAAAATACCTTGCTCATGACATTGTCCGTTGAGGCATTAAGAGATAATGATTTTACCGTTCATTACAACTGTCAAGTCCCTTGTAATGATGGCGGAATTGCATTGGGTCAGGCATATTATGCTAACTTTCGAAAGGACTGAGAAATATGTGTGTGGCTGTTCCTGGAAAAGTCATTGAAATCAATCAAAGACAGGGCAAGGTTTCATTTGGCAGCACCATTATTGATATAGATTTAGGTCTGGTGAATGTCAACGTTGGCGATTTTGTATTGGTTCACGCTGGCTGTGCAATTGAGGTTATGCAAAAAGAGCATGCCGAAGAGATACTTGCGCTTTATGCTGAATTAGAGGAAGTTCTCAATGATTAGTTTGCAAGAAATACTGGAAAAATTAAAAACCTATGATGGGCGAAAGTTAAAAATCATGGAGGTGTGCGGAACGCATACCGCTGCTATTTTTAAAAATGGCATACGTGATTTGATTTCCCCCAACATAACGCTGCTATCAGGCCCTGGTTGTCCTGTGTGTGTGACCTCGGCGGCATATATAGACCGTGCGATTGCACTAGCAAAAACACCCCAGCATGTGGTGCTTACCTTTGGGGATATGCTCAAGGTGACAGGTAGCACGCAATCCTTTTCAGAAGCAAAGGCAGATGGTGCAAAGGTTGAGATGATGTATTCACCATTTGAAGCGTTAGAAAAAGCAAAGGCTCACCCCGAAAATACCTATGTGCTAGCGGCGGTCGGCTTTGAAACCACAGCACCAGTTTATGCACGGCTTTTATCCCGTGCGATTGACGAAGGCATTAAAAACATCAAGCTTTTGACCGATTTAAAGACCATAACGCCAGCGCTTGACTGGATTTCTCATATTTCACCTAGCATAGATGGGTATATTTGCCCAGGGCATACGGCTGTTATTACTGGAACGACCGCCTATTCGCAATTGGCGAAAAAGCATCATCGCCCCTTTGTGGTCACTGGTTTTGAGGGAGAACATATTTTGGTGGCGATTTACGATATAGTATGCCAAATACAATCAGGCAAAGCACAGCTGCATAACCTCTATCAAAACGCTGTGCACGTAAATGGCAATCAAGAGGCAAAGGCATTACTAGAGAAATATTTTGATGTTGCCCCTGCCTTTTGGCGTGGAATTGGCAGTATTGACCAAACGGGTTTGTTTTTAAAAGAGCAATATGCAGAGTTCGATGCAGGGAAAGTCATTTCAGTTCAAGAAAATAAATCATGTGCGTGCGGTTCAGTGATGTTGGGGCAAATATCCCCCAATGAATGCCCGATGTTTGGCACTGCTTGCACCCCGACTCACCCACAAGGGGCTTGCATGGTTTCGTTTGAAGGGGCTTGTGGCATTTGGTACAGAAATAGGAGATAACGAATGAATGTGCATATAGAAGATAAAATAATCATGGCACACGGCAGTGGGGGCATTTCGACCAAATTGCTGGTGGATGAAGTGTTTGCCAAGGTATTTCACAACGAAACGTTGGCACGTATGGACGATGCGGCGGTTGTAACCGTAGATAGCAAAAAACTTGCTTTTACCACCGATTCATTTGTGGTAAAACCCATCTTTTTTCAAGGGGGTAATATTGGGAAATTAGCGGTTTGTGGCACAGTCAATGACTTATTGATGATGGGTGCAACACCCAAATATATGACGGTGGGCTTTGTTTTAATGGAGGGCTTACCCATCGCTTCCCTGCAAGAGGTGGTCAATGCAATGCAGCTAGAAGCCACGGCAGCAGGCATACAAATTGTTGCAGGCGACACCAAGGTCATCGAGGGTGACGGTGGCATCATCATCAATTGTAGTGCGATTGGAACGATAGAGGATGAAACCATCATTGGTGCTGCACATGCGAAGCCTGACGATGTGGTGATTTTAAGCGGTACGCTTGGCGAGCATCATGCGACGATCTTGTGTGCTCGTATGGGCATTCAAAACGACATACACAGTGATTGTGCAAGCTTAACAGAAATGGTGCAAGGGCTACTTCAAAACAACATTGACGTGCATGTGATGCGTGATGTGACACGCGGTGGATTGTCCACCATTTTGAATGAAATCGCAACTGCATCCCATGTAACCATCGAAATTACAGAGGATGATATTCCGATGAATGCTGATGTAAAAGCCTTTAGTGATATTTTGGGATTAGACCCATTCACCATGGGCAATGAAGGAAAAATGGTGTGTATCGTATCACAAAGTGATGCACCCAAAGCACTTGACATCATCAAAAATAGTGCATTTGGTGAAAATGCTGCAATAATCGGTCGAGTTTCCGATATAAATATACCAAAGGTATTGCTAAAAACGAGATTTGGCGCAAGCCGTTCATTGGAAATATTGTTTGGTGAGGGGTTGCCTCGCATTTGCTAATCAATACAAATAAAGACGTAATGGAGGTATAAGACATGGCAATTTTAATTACAGGTGGAGCAGGTTACATCGGCAGTCACGCTTGTGTGGAGCTTTTAAATGCAGGGCATGACATTATCGTGGTGGATAATTTATGTAACAGTAACGAAAAGGCAATAGACAGGGTAAAGGAAATCACAGGAAAAACCTTTGCTTTTTACAAAACCGACTTGCTTGACAAAGCAGGGATGGAGGCCATCTTCCAAGCGTCAAAAATTGATGCGGTTATTCATTTTGCAGGGTTAAAGGCGGTTGGCGAATCTGTTCAAATACCGCTAAGATATTATCAAAACAATCTGATAAGCACCTTGACGCTTTGCGAGGTTATGCAAAAATATGGCGTTAAAAATTTAGTATTCAGCTCATCTGCGACCGTATATGGTGACCCACACAAAGTGCCTATTACGGAGGATTTCCCGCTTTCTGCGACCAATCCATATGGGCGTACTAAACTCATGATTGAAGAGATTTTACGTGATTTGCATGTTGCTGACCCAACCTGGAACATTGCGCTATTGCGATATTTCAACCCAGTAGGGGCGCACATTAGCGGATTAATTGGCGAAAATCCGAACGGATTACCCAACAACCTTATGCCGTTTATCACACAAGTGGCGGTGGGCAAGATTGATAAGCTTAAGCTATTTGGCAACGATTATCCAACCGTTGACGGAACGGGTGTGAGAGATTATATCCATGTCGTCGACCTCGTTTTGGGACATTTAAAAGCTTTGGAAAAGCTCAATTCAAATCCTGGCGTTGTTACTTATAACTTAGGCACAGGCATTGGCTATAGCGTATTGCAAATGGTTACAGCGTTTGCGAAAGCATGTGGCAAGGACATTCCATACGAATTCATTGCAAGACGATCGGGCGACATCGCTGCATGTTACGCAGATCCAGCAAAAGCGACAGAGGAGCTTGGCTTCGTTGCAACGAGGGGTTTAAATGAAATGTGCGTTGATTCATGGCGTTGGCAATCGACTAATCCTAACGGCTATTAAGTTCTGATTGCGTTTATGCTTTAACTATGGTAAACTCATAAGCACGTCAGTTCGCAAAATCCTGACGAAAAATAAAACTACGGAGGAAAGAAAATGAAAAATCTCAAGTTTATGCTACATGCCGCCATTATTGCGGCGGTGTATGCAGTGCTCACCATCCAGTTGGCACCCATTAGCTATGGTCCATTACAAGTGAGGGTTTCAGAGGCGTTGACGGTGCTACCGTTATTCACGCCAGCCGCTATACCTGGGTTAACAATTGGCTGTCTCATCGCAAATATTGGTGGACCAAACGGATTGTTGGACATCGTATTTGGTACACTCGCTACGCTGTTAGCCGCTGTTGTGTCGTATCTATTGCGCAAAAACAAGATGCTAGTACCATTGCCACCCGTATTGTTTAATGCAGTCATTGTTGGTGGATTGTTGTTTTTCACCTTGTCTAAGACTGGTGACGCAACACCGCTTCCACTATTTATGCTTTGGGTCGGCTTGGGTGAATTGATTGCTTGCTATGTGATTGGTTTTCCACTTATGAAGGCGCTGGAGAAATACAAGCGCATTTTTGAAATTAAATAAAGTGAAAGAGGACGTAGCAAATATCAACATTTGCTATGCCCTCTTAATTTTTTAACATTCTTTTACTTTAAAGCAGTTTGATTTCAAGTTGTTCTTTAAGAATTGGTAATTCTAGAATCACCGTATCATAAAGTTTAGAAAAGCTAATTGCCCCATAATTATGTGCAGCAATGTTTCTTAATTGTTTAAATTGCTTTATATGAATTGCTGGATTGGCAATTTGAAATTCTTCAGACAAATTACCCACTATTTCAGAAATTGAAATCATACACATAGTTACTGCACGTTTTAGCATTGAATTGTTTTTAAAATCCTCGCGTGTCAAACAATCAGCTTGTTTCAAATATGCTTCAATTTCCTCAATAGTATCTAAAATATGCAAAACAATAAGCCTGTCACGCTTGTTCATATATAACAACCGCCTCTCTTAAAACCTCTTGCTCGACACGTTTTGAAAGCGTTCCATATTCAACAAAATCAACCCGTTTTCCAAGTGCCTTTTGAATTTCGTCTTCCATCTCATGCCACTTACTCAAAGGCATACTTTTCCCTATTGAAAAAAGCAAATCAACATCGCTACTTTCAGTTTCATCTCCTCTTGCGTATGAACCAAAAACAGCGCCTTTTGTAACGCCGTACGCAATAAATAACGGTGTAACAATTGCTTTTATTTGTTCAATTCTATACATAGGCATAACACCTCCACACATATATTACCACATACTACCTTTATTATCAAGTAATTCAAAAAGGAACGCCATTATGCGCTCCCCTTGCACTTTATTTTTATAAGCTGTCCAACATCTCTTTGAGTAGCTTATTGATCATTTGCGGATTGCCCTTACCCTTGCTTGCACGCATGGTTTGTCCCACTAAAAAGCCGATGGCATTGACCTTGCCTGCCTTGTAATCGCCAACAGATTGTGGGTTTGCATCAAGCACCTCTTGGATAATGGCTTGTATCGCCAATTCATCGTTGATTTGCACCATGCCACGCTCTTCTACAATCGCCTGTGGGTCTTTACACTCGTCAAACATGACCTCTAGCACCTTTTTAGCGATCGAACCACTAATCGTACCTTTTTCAATCAGCTCGATTAATTTAGCGATATATTGCCCTGGAAACGGAATGTCTTCTGGTTCCATTTCCTTGTCATTGAGTAATCGACTTAAATCACCCATCAACCAGTTACTGACGGTTTTCGGGTTCGAACCGTGGATCACACATTCCTCGAAAAAGGTTGCGAATTTCTTAGTTGATGTAATGACATCGGCATCAAACGCTGGTAGGTTATATTCACGCATATAGCGTTCTTTTTTTGCATTGGGCAATTCTGGCAATGTTACTCTGACCGCTTGTATCCACGCTTCATCAATCACGATGGGTAGTAAATCAGGCTCTGGAAAATAGCGGTAATCGTGTGCATCTTCCTTGCTCCGTAGCGCAAAGCTTATGGATTTTGTATCGTCCCAACGGCGTGTTTCTTGGTTGACTACGCCACCCGACTCAATCAATTCTATTTGTCGCTTTGTTTCATATTCCATCGAACGTACAGCGGCTTTGAATGAGTTGACATTTTTCATTTCTGTACGTGTGCCAAATTCCTCTTGCCCTTCTGGACGCACCGATAAGTTGACATCACATCGCAACGAGCCCTCTTGCATTTTGCAATCAGACACTTCGATGTATTGCAAAATGGATTTGAGCGTTTCAAGCAAGATGCGTGCTTCCTCTGGCGTGCGCATGTCAGGGTCGGTCACAATTTCAATCAATGGTACACCGCAACGGTTGTAATCCACCAATGTACCTGCGCCGTAAGGGTCGTGCATCAGCTTACCTGCATCCTCCTCAATGTGGATACGGGTAATGCCTATTCTCTTTGGCTCACCGTTCACTTCAATATCAATGTACCCATTTTTGCACACTGGCAAATCAAACTGTGACGTTTGATAGGCTTTTGGCAAATCAGGGTAAAAATAGTTCTTACGGTCTTGTTTGCCGTATGGGTTAATTTCGCAATTGGTCGCCAAACCCGCCTTGATACAATATTCCACCACCATTTTATTAAGCACTGGCAAAACACCTGGCATCCCTGTACAAATCGGACAGCAATGCGTATTCACCTCACCACCAAAAGTGGTGGTACA
>JACMMQ010000181.1 GCA_014378955.1 Clostridia bacterium | reverse complement strand
TGCTGCTTCTAGCACAAATTTAAGCTGTTTTTCACTCGCTGCAATTTCAGTTGTGTTTTGTGCGATTTTGTTTAAAAGCGTATTGAGTTCATAGGATAACGCTGTTAATTCATCATTGCCTTTAATTTCAAATCGATCAATGGGGATAAGGTTTCCATCTACTTTCGTAATGACCGCATGAATTTTTTCAATTGGATTTACAATAAAGCGTTGGAGCACTATCATACATATTAAAAATACCGCTAATAATATAAACAAACAAAGGATTGAAAAATATTTGAAATATCCATCTCCTTTGCTGTATAAGGCTGGGTCTTGGCTGAGCGTGACTTGATAGGACTTATCCATTAGTAAATCTTTTATAGCATATTTAGCACTTAATCGGTTGCCATTGTAACCATCAAAATGCATACCTTTAGGTGTTAGTACGTCCGTAATCGCTTGTAAGCTTCCGGCTTTTTCGTTCACCTTGACTTCGCCACTCACCAAGCGATTAATTTTATCTAAAGCGACGCTGTCAACCATTTTCCCCATAACCAATACGCCATTTTTAGGTGCTGTTAATTTAGAATCTGTTATGGGGCGAACGGAAATCATATAGGGTTTATGGTCTAATGATATAAGTCCAGCGGTTATCTCACGGTTTCCAACAACAAATAATGGTTTGTATTGGTTGAAAGCTTCCGATATTTCAGCTGTCACTTCCCTGAATTTTTGAGTTTTGTAATCACACATCAACAGTTGCTTGACCTCATTATTGACAACAATTGCAAATAAGTTTATTTCGAGATTACTCAAAGTGGCTATGTTTAAATTGTCGTCTATGTACCTTTGGTTATGATCAAACGAAAATTGATATGTATCATCCCAAAGTGCCCAGTCACCAGTTGTTTTATTGATAGCATCTATTTGGTCTTGTATCAGTAAATGCACTTCAGAAAGACTTTGTTGAAGTCCTGACTTCTCTTGCTCCTGCATCTGTTTTGAAAAAAGATAATGCGATATGTAAAGTAATAGGGTGATCAATATAAGCACCATAAATGCCATAATTAAGGAAACCTTCATTCGTAATCGCATAATCAACTTCCTTTCAATATACCTATCACTATCATAGCATATTTTGTTCTATTTTGGAAGTAGTAATTTAAGCAAAATTTTAAGGCATAGCCATTACGCTATGCCTTAAATTGATTATATTTGTTCTAAAAATGCATACTGTGCTGTATATAGTCGGTAGTACGCCCCTTGACTTTCCATGAGCTGTTCGTGCGTACCTTGTTCAATGATTTTCCCTTTATCGATGTACATAATGCGATTTGCTTTTCGTATGGTAGATAAGCGATGGGCAATAATGAAGGACGTTCTGCCTGTTAATAGCTCTTCCAAACCCTGTTGTAACAGAATTTCTGTTTCCGTGTCAATACTAGACGTCGCTTCGTCCAATATTAATATTTTCGGATTGGCTAATAATGCCCTCGCAAACGAGATGAGCTGTCTTTGACCAACAGACAAACGTGAGCCACGCTCGTTTACCTCTGTGTCATAGCCATCAGTAAGTGACATAATAAAGTCATGTGCACAAACGGCTTTCGCTGCTGCTTCGACATCCTCCACCGTGGCTTGCATATTGCCATAGCGTATATTATCCATGATTGTGCCTGAAAATATAAAGGTATCCTGTAGCATTACGCCCATTTGCTTGCGTAATGAATTAAGCGTTACATGGCCAATATCATGTCCATCTACGTAAACCTTTCCCTTATCGAGGTTATAAAAGCGACTAATCAAATTAATGATTGTGGTCTTACCAGCCCCTGTGGGTCCAACCAATGCGACCGTTTCGCCATGCCCAATTTCAAAATTAATATTTTTCAGTATAAGCTTATTAGCATCATACGAAAAACTCACATTTTCAAAAGTGACATTGCCGATAATGTCAGGTAGTTCATACGCATCGGGTGTATCGTGCACATTGACAGGCTCATCCAATAGCTCTATAACACGCTCTAAATATGCCATTGCGGTGGTAATTTGATTGTAAAAATTAGCAAGGTTCACTACTGGATTCCAAAACATAGCTACATACGAAGTGAATTGTATAAGTACCCCGATGGATATATTGCCATCGCTTATCCAAAGCACGCCACATAAATATAAAAGTGACATTGCAAGAACGGAAGCGTTGTCCACCATCGGAGCTATCCAAACTTCTATATGCTGTGCCTTCATCCAGTGGCATTTACTATCTTCAATCAACTGTTTGAAGATATTGGTGTTTGTTTCCTCTCGTGCAAATGCCTGTGTCACCTTCATGCCTGTAATGCTCTCGTGCGTATATGCATTGATATTAGAATTTTTTGCACTGTAATCACGCCACGCCTTACGGTGCTTTGTTTTGAGCAGAAATACGCAAAAGATAAAAATTGGCAATGGTGCCATCGCTACCAATGCTAATTTGTAATTCAACACAAACATAAACACGATAATGACGAGCAAGCTAAAAATATCTGTAATCAAATTGATAACGCCATTGGATAGAAGATCACTCAATGCGTTCACATAATTGACCACGCGCACTAAAATCTTGCCGTGTGGACGGTTGTCAAAATAGCTAAACGGTAGTTCTTGCAAATGTTTAAACACATCTAATCTTATTTTAGCAATCACGTTCTGCCCAATTGCAGACATTTTAATAATTCTATTGCGTGATATGCTGGTTGATAAAAGCGCAAGTATAATCAATAAACTCGAGAGAATAGCTAGCCCTCTTATATCCTTCAGTGGAATGCTTTTATCGATCGCTATGCGTAATAGGTACGGACCAAACAATTCGAGTACACTGCTTATAAGCATGAGCAGTACAATACCAATAATTGTTTTGCGATAGGGTGCGAGGTATAAGAGTAGACGCTTGGCATGTTTTAAGCTAAATTCCGCTTCTAATTTTTCGTCCACGTCGTATTTATTTCGTGCCATTACGCTCACCGCCTTTCGCATAGAAATTATCGAAATCTCCGAGCTGATTTTCAAACACATTGCGGTAATAGGCTTCCTCAATTGGACGGTTAATCAAATCCTCATGGGTGCCATTTTCTAATATTTGACCATCACTGATGACAAATATTTGATCGGCATGCTTGACGGACGAAATGCGATGGGCAATGATAAAAGTGGTTCTACCATGAAAATATTCCTTCATGGTTTTATGTATTTCATGCTCTGTTTCCATGTCGACACTAGACGTTGTATCATCTAAAATTAAAATGGAGGGATCCTTAATAAGCGCCCTTGCTAATGCGATACGTTGCTTTTGTCCACCTGATAAACCCACGCCACGCTCGCCTATAATTGTATCGTAGCCTTCTGGCATTGAAGCGATAAACCCGTGTGCATCTGCGACACGTGCAACACGTCTTACCTCTTCCATGGATGCATCAGGTGTACCGAATGCAATATTCCCCTCTATCGTGTCTGAAAACAGGAAAATATCTTGCATCGCTGTTGCAATATTCTCACGCAAATTCTTTAAGCTAATCTTTTTTACATCAATACCATCAATTGAAACTTTGCCTGATGATACATCATAAAATCGACAAATGAGGTTAATGAGTGTTGACTTGCCAGAGCCTGTAGGTCCTACGATTGCAACCACTTGACCTGCTTCCACCTTCATATTGATGTCTGTTAGCACTGGCTCATCGCCGTACTGAAAGCAGACGTGATTAAATTCAACAACGCCCTTAAAGGCATCCTTTTCCACTTTCTGTGGATGCGTGTTAATAAATGACTCAGTGTCTAAAAGCTCCTGGATGCGTTCTGCGCTTGCAATAAACCGTTCAATTTCTGCAATGATCCAACCAGACATACGCATGGGATTATTAAGCGTCCACAAAAGCATGCTAAAGGTTACGATATCACCAATGGATACCTTGCCCCAAATTACAAGTGTGCCACCAATCATCACCAAAAAGACGGAAAGCATAGCGGATAATAATTCAAGTGGAGGCATATACTTTGCCCATATTCTGGAAACCTTGATATTAGCCTCTTTATAGTGCTCATTTCTTTTTGAAAATTTACTAATTTCATAATCTTCCTTGGCAAACGCCTTTACAACACGATTACCGCCAATATTTTCTTGCACAGCGGCATTGAGCTGTGCAAATTGTTGTCGCATATTTTGAAAGTTGGGACGTGCTTCCTTTGATAATCTGAAAGCAATGAACGCAACAAAAGGGGTTACAACGAGAAGTGTAAGTGTTAACGGAACGCTAATGAAAAACATAAAGATAATCGCCACTATGAACGTAAGTGCATGTTCAACGCCAGCATATATGGTTGAAGCGGTAAAATGTCTAATCATTTCTACATCGGATGACATGCGTGTCATGATATCGCCTGTACGTGTCTTATCAAAATAATCAAAATCAAGTGTACAAAGCTTTTTATACATGTCCAAGCGAATTTTATTCACGATGCTCTGTGATATATCCTCACTCGCTAGCTTTTTGATCACAATGATTAACGAACGACCCAGGGTCAAGCCAACAATCCAAACCGATAACCAAATCATAAGCTGCCATTGGTCATCTGTGATAATATTCACATTCCCCACGGTAGCCAATTTTAGCTTCATGGGCTGAATAATCTCATCCACAATTACCCCTGTTAATTTCGGCTTATAAATGGCAATTGCAATAATCATAAACGTTGCCAAGTAAATGCCTGCAATCCTTGCAATGTGCTTTTTCATGTACTGCCATATAAATACAAATGCTTGTGACATGGCTTTCACTCCCCCTGCAAATTCATTACCATTATTATACCTTGCATTATAATTTATGCAACCTCGCAAAGGGGGTATATTTTGCCATATTGTGCTATATCATTCCCTCACTCTTCAACAGGCAAAAATACGCCATTGTTTGAGCTATATACGGCTAAATCCTTACTATTTGAGCAAGGGTTAAAATATTCAATAATTCTGCTTCACGCAACAAAGTGGAGATGCAAGTAACAGGGTGCGTTACTTGCATCTCCACTTAGAAATAATGGACTTATTTTTTACCTAGGTCATTTGCTTTATCCGTACACGCTTGCATGGCATCCATCAAAGTGGCACGGAAACCGCCTTTTTCTAGTGCATATACAGCCTCTATAGTTGTTCCACCTGGTGAACACACAGCATCCTTTAACACGGCAGGATGAGTTTTGGTTTCAATTACCATGGCTGCTGACCCCATAACCGATTGAGCTACAATTTCATATGCGAGTTCACGAGGAATGCCATTTCGCACGGCAGCGTCAGCCATCGCTTCAATCATCATAAAAACATAAGCTGGGCTAGAGCCGTTGAGTGCAACCACACCATTCATAGCATGTTCTGGTAATGATACAACCTTGCCTACGCATTTAAATACCCAATTGCACAATTCATATTCTTCCTGTGTCATAGGCGCTTGAAAACAGGTAACCGTCATGCCCTTGCCGATGAGCGCTGGGGTGTTTGGAATAGCACTTACCACTTTTGAACGGTCCCCCACAAAGCATTTTTTGGTTTAAATTGAAATGCCAGCCGAAATAGAAATGAATATTTTTTCGCTATTGCCTATTTCTTGTAGCACGATTGGATAAATATTTGGCTTCACCGCTAAAACAATGATGTCCGATTGCGAAACGACCTCCAAATTGTCCGTGGTCGTGACAACGCCCTTGCTTGCAAGCGCTTCAAGCTTTGTTAAATCCTTATCGCTTGCGATAATTTTTGCAACCTGATTTAGAAGTCCAGTTGCGAGTGCAGTTGCCATGTTGCCACTACCTATAAAGCCAATGGTTAGATTTTTTAACATGGGTTCACCTCATCTATATTGTAATGGATAAATTACGTTCTACGTTTGATTGCAACACCTGTACACCTTGCCTACTAAGCTTTTCGGATAAAAAGTTTTGCAACAAATCACGTACTTGTTTTTCGGTATCATAATGACCCGCATCAATCAGCACCAAATCCAATTGCGCTGCTTGTAGCAAATGATGATGTCTTGTGTCACCTGTGATATAAACATCTGCGCCTTTTTGCTTGGCTTGCAGGATATAATCGGCTCCACCACCGCTTACAAACGCTATTTTTTGTACCATTTTTGACAATTCACCAATGACTCGCACATTTTTAGCGTGTAAAGAAGCTTTGACATTGCGCGCTAAGGCTTCAACCGAGATTGGCTGTTGTATATCCCCGATACGCCCTAAGCCTGCGTTGCTGTCATTCGGCAAAGGCATTAACACTGATAATGCCGACATACCCATTTGGCTAGCGACGAAATCATTCAAACCGCCCTCTGCACTGTCTAAATTGGTGTGTGCCGCATACACTGAAATGTTATTTTGTATTAAATAATGAATCAATGCACCGTTGCTCGTATCCGTTCGTATGGAGGACATTGCCTTGAAAATAACAGGATGATGGCTCACAATAAACTGCGCACCATTTTGCACAGCTTCCTGCGCTACAGTCATGGTAACATCCAGCGTCACCAATATGCACGATATTTGCTGTTTCGGGTCGCCTATTAAAAGCCCACAATTATCCCAGCTTTCTGCTAAGGAAAGGGGCGCAAAAGCTTCTAAAATTTTGATTAATTCTGAGCAAATAATCATGTATTTCTCCATTCTTTTAAAACCTCTTGGTATGCCCGCAATTGCGCTTGCAATGCTGTACGTCTGAGCACCGCATGTGCTGTGCGAATACCCTGCAATTGTGTCATGATTTTTTCAAATTCTGTCATTTTAGCTTGCATATATTCCCCAAAAAATGGGTCATTTAAAAGCTTTTCGCCTATTTCTATTTGTATAAGTGCATTTGTAATCGTAATAAGTCCTTGCCGTGCGACGATGATATGGTAACGCTTGTCTCCTTCTTTGACAAGCATTTCCTGTGTAATATGCCATGCATTGTCAAAAAGCCATTTGCGAACTTCTTCTTGTGCTTGCATCGGCTGGAGGATAAGCTGCTGTGTGGTTTTCAAAACCGCTTGGCTAGCTTGCAATAATGCACATGTCAGTATGCCCCCCATGCCAGCTATAATCACACCTTGTGCTTCATCAGGTGCTAGAACAGCCAGCCCATCGCCAAGCCGTGTTTCTATATGCTGTGATAGGTCATAGCTTGCAATGTTCGCCTTCGCCCGTTGAATGGGTCCTTTTTTAACATCTGCCGCAATTGCATGCTGTACAATGCCATTTAACGTAAGCCATATGGGTATGTATGCGTGGTCAGTACCGATATCTGCTACCGTATGGCAGGGCTTAACGTGATGTGCTATCGCTAATAATCGTGGTGATAAATCAGGTTGCTTCAAGTGATGGCTCACCCTTCCAAATATTTCCTATTTATTATACCTTAAAAAATTATTTTTATCAAGCAATTCTTTTATGTACAAAATACGCTGTCAACACCGTTAATATGCCCGATACTAAAAATACCCACTGCATGCTACTGGTTGTAAATGCAAAAATTGGAATTGGATGACTGCCAATGATTCCTACAAAAAAGGATGAAATCAATGCGCTTGCAAAGCCTATAATGCCCCCCAAAGCACTTGCCATGGACAAATACATCGTACGGTCTTTTTTAGGTGCGTATACAAATTGGATGTTGAAAAGCGATATACCGATGCTCCCCCAAGCGATGCCTGATGCAATGCTTAAAACAGGAAAGCTCCACCATGCGGTTGTCGTATCCATAAAAAACCAGCAGGCATGAACAGTTCCTAAAAACCCCATCGATACTTTGGTTGTAAATGCCCAACCCCATTTATCCGCTAATTTTCCCCAAAAAGGCGTGGCGATAACACGAAACACATTGGCTATGAAACCAACCACCATGATTGTCGTGTAGTCCATTTGCAAACCCGAAACCAAATACACTGCAAAAAAAGGTGCAGCCAATTGAAAGCTGACATTCCAAAATATAAATAACCATATCACCTTGCGAAAATCTTTTTCCTTAAATGGCTGTGTCAATATGTATTTCAATTGCAATCGTTCTTCACTTGTTTTAATGAGTGGCTCTTTTACGGAAGATAAAAGGATAAAGTTTATAAGCATCAATATAAATACCACAGCGGCTATCCATAAAAAACCGCTAAACTCATTTCCCTGCTTACGTGTGACGTCCAAAACATACCCCAAAACAATGTTCATGACGGTCATAAAGGCAAGGTTGCTGGCGTCTCTTGCCGCAAAATATTTCCCCCTCAGGAATTGTGGCACCAAATCCACCAACCAGCTAGCAGCAGCGGATGCTATAAATGCGCCAATCATATGCGCTAAACCATAAAATGCCGCTAAAAGTACAAGTCTCATGACTGGGTTATCCGTGAGGAAGGGTATGAAAAACATACATCCAAATAAAAAACGATGGACAAGCGCTAAAACTGATATAACCAATTTGCGGCGTTCAACCTTTTCAAAATACATCGCACCAAAAATTTGTATGGCAGCCACCAACGCTGGCAATGCACCAATGATGCCATTGAACGTATCTGAAGCGCCTAAAAATTTTGCATAGCCTGCGATGAAAGCACCAGAGGTCAAGGTGAAAATCCCCATTGCCGCACAGCCCTCATATAAAAAGAGCGAACGACTTTTGCTATAATCCTTCTCGTTTTCAGGCTTGCTACGATAATAATGAAGCTGTATAAATTTTGTAAAATTATTCACGTATCAAACCTCCCTGAGCGATATATTGAATTGTGCAGGATTATTATAACACTTATCCTAATAAATACAACCCCAAAACAAAAAATACCTGCCACTTTTTGTGTCAGGTATTTTTTATAGGTTCTTTCTACTTTTTCGAGAAAGAAACCTTAGACTCATTGCCTTTTAATAGCCTTGCAATGTTTGATTTATGTTTGTA
>JACMMQ010000180.1 GCA_014378955.1 Clostridia bacterium | reverse complement strand
CATCATATTATATATTTATACAGTTGATAAATAGCTTTACAAGCTTTTGCTTTGTGATGCTATTTCTTGTCAGTTCATCTATCGTTTTGAATTGATTGTTGATAATAAATTTCGTTTCTTTTTTCACAAATACCCACCTCTCGTCTTTAACCCTTCACTGCCATTATATGCAGAATTAAAAAAACAGGTGTTAAGCGCTGTATATTTTAAAAATCGCTCATGACAATATTTGCGAGTAAATATTTTGTCAAAAAAAACTGTACAAGCCGTTCAATTTAGTGTATAATAAATTCGGCTAATTATGCACTATCCGCTTGTCAAAAAAGCGCGCAAGTGAAAAAAGAACACTTTGGAAAGAAGGCTCGTGATGTCAGGAATTTCATTTTTATTACTGTTTCCGCTAGCAGTAGCAGTACTTTTATTGTTTTTAAAGGCGGATTTTGGAAGAGGCATTGTTGTTAAGGTTGCCGCTGCAGTGCTTTGCGTTGCATCTGTTTATTTTATGGTGCGTCACATTGGCGGAGAGAGTCCGCGATATCCACTAGAAGCTGAAAACATCAATCGTATTATGTTGGCGATTGAAATTCTATTGGGTGGTTTTATTTTTTACTTAGGGGTAAAGCATAAGAAATATCTTGTTTCTGTGCTTATCACACTACAGGTTGCCATTTCAGTATGGTTTGAAATGACACTTGGCGAACACATGGAAGTGGATAATTACTTTATCACTGATAAATTTTCACTCATTATGGTGTTAATTATAGGCATCATCGGCAGTCTCATTTGTGTATATGCTGTCGGCTACATGCGAGATTTTCAACACCACCACAAAGAGCTAGGCGATAGACGGCCATTTTTCTTTTTCATCCTTTTTGTCTTTTTGTCTGCGATGTTTGGGATTGTTTTATCCAACCATTTGATGTGGGTATATTTCTTTTGGGAAATCACCACACTTTGCTCCTTCTTATTGATTGGGTATACAAGGACAGTGGAAGCAACGAACAATGCTTTTCGTGCATTACTTTTAAACCTGTTGGGCGGTTTGGCTTTTGCAATCGCTATTCCATGTTTATTTATTTTAACAAAATATAAGGTTATTACATTAGAAGGTATGCTGCAATCGGGTAGTGCAATTGTGTTACTTCCTGCTGTGCTTATTAGCTTTGCTGGCATCACAAAATCTGCACAGTTCCCATTTTCCTCATGGTTATTAGGGGCGATGGTTGCACCAACGCCGACCTCGGCTTTGCTTCACTCAAGCACCATGGTCAAAGCCGGTGTGTATATCATCATTCGATTAGCACCTATTTTAGCAGGCACGATGGCGGGCTATTCCATTGCACTCATCGGTGTCATTACCTTTTTATCCGCTTCGCTCATTGCTATTTCACAAAGAAATGCAAAAAAACTGCTTGCCTATTCCACCATTGCAAACCTTGGTTTGATTGTAGCGTGCGGTGGTATCGGGACGTTTGAGGCAGTTTGGGCGGCTATCCTATTGATTATTTTCCATGCAGTCGCAAAATCACTGTTGTTTTTATGTGTGGGTACTGTTGAGCACAACATTGACAGCAGAGATATCGAAGACATGCACGGCTTAATTGTAAAAATGCCTAGAATTACCGTTATGCTTGTGATTGGGATTGCTGGCATGTTCTTAGCACCCTTTGGTATGCTTATCAGTAAATGGGCAGCACTCAAGGCTTTTGTGGATGCAAGTCCACTTATTGCCTGTTTTATCGCATTTGGTAGCGCCGCAACCCTGGTGTTTTGGACAAAGTGGTTGGGCAAGCTGCTTGCTATCAGAGGACGACCTAAGGGGCAAGAGGATAAAATCAATAACACGGAATGGTTTACGCTTTCCTCCCTTTCACTACTCACCGTAGGCGTGTGTATGTTATTCCCCTTGTTATCTGAAATATTGGTGGATCCATATGTTAAAGGTGTGTACGGCACAACCACAAGCATGGGTGCTGGCAATATTATCATCATGCTCACCATGATGGGGTTGATTTTCCTATTACCACTCAGACTTTTGTTCTATGGTAAGGACTTGAAAAAGGTTGATGCGTACTTAGCGGGCGCAAATACAAACCAAGCGGACGAATTTGTGGGCGCTCTGGGCAAGGTGCAAACCCTGTACATGAAAAACTATTATTTTGAAAAATATTTTAGCGAGAAAAAGCTTTTGGGCGTTACCGCTTATATCTGTTCATTCCTTTTAATCGCTATGCTCGTATTTGGCTATGTCCATCAGTAAAGCCAATGCATATAAAACTTCTAATTGGAGGAAAGTATGATTCATATAATTTCAGCAATTTTATATATCCTCATAGCGCCAATTGCTGGCGGCTTGTTAGCAGGGATTGACCGCATCATTTCAGCAAGAATGCAAGGCAGAGTGGGTCCACCGTTATTACAGCCCTTTTATGATGTGATGAAGCTTTTCCAAAAGGAAACGGTTGTTGTCAACCCATTTCAAGGCTTTTATATTTTAGGATTTACCATTTTTATTATTTTCACAGGTGCTATCTTTTTCGCTGGAGAAGATTTGTTAGTGGTTATTTTTGCACTCACGTTGGCAAGCATCTTTTTTGTTAT
>JACMMQ010000179.1 GCA_014378955.1 Clostridia bacterium | reverse complement strand
CCCAAAAGCATTGCACGTACACGGCTTTTATACAAGAAACCGCCTGCCGCTTCGTACTGCTTGTTGTAGCTATCCTGTCGCTTGATTAACTGGTCAATGTCACCTTTTTTTTGTTCAATGTCGTGATGAATTTCCGCTAAAGCCTGCTCAATCGCAACCAGTGGCGCAAAAACGCCCAAAAACTCATCAAACACCGTGTTTTCTGAGTTGTGGCAGGCATGCTGTTCAATGTAGCCGATTTGCGTAAGCTTGCTCTGAACGATGTCGCCGCTTTCATACGGCATTTCGCCAGTCAGTATTTTGAAAAGCGATGTTTTACCAGCACCATTCACCCCAACCAGTCCTATTTTATCATTTTCACCCACCTCAAAAGAGACGTCTTCAAATAAAACGTCCACCCCGAAGGCTTTGTGTATACGGTTTAATTGCAATATTGTCATTTGATTACTCACCTAACTGTTATGTTCTAAATGCATTGCCGTACATTATTATACAACAAACGCTGACACATTTCAATGCTTGATAAATCCATGTTTTGCACATTGTGAATGCTTCTGTGCAAATGCACCGAAAACACCGTGTTTTTTCTGCATTTTTTGCGAATTTTTTTACGTGATAGGGGTAGATTTTTTTTTCACAAACTGGTATACTATTTAAGGCTAGAATGTTAAAAATATAACAATGCAATATTATACGAATGTCGATTAAAATTAGCTACTATTAAAGGAGGTTTTTTTGTGAGTGAACAAACATGTACTGGTTGCAAATGTGGCTTGCCACAGGCGCAATTAGACAAGCTCATGGCAGCGATTGATAGCAACAGAACTACACAGGGTGCGTTAATTCCTGTTCTGCACGAGGCACAAGAAATTTTCGGGTATTTGCCTGAATCGGTGCAAAAAGTTATTTCAGACGAGTTAAACATTCCGATGGCGGAAATTTATGGGGTTATCACATTTTACACCCAATTTTCTTTAGTACCAAAGGGTGAATACAAGGTGGGCGTTTGCTTAGGCACAGCTTGCTATGTAAAAGGCGCAGGGGATATTTTAGATCGTGTAAAATCCAAGCTTGGTATCGACGTGGGTCAGTGTTCAGCGGATGGCAAGTTTTCAATTGATGCAACCCGTTGCATTGGTGCATGTGGTCTAGCACCTGTTATGACCGTTAATGATGATGTGTACGGTCGCTTGGTATTGGCTGAAGTGGATGGCATTTTAGCTAAATATATGGCAAAATAATGAGAGAGCTATCGCTTCACATTTTAGATATTATTCAAAATGCGATTACGGCGCAAGCAAAGCTAATAACGCTTGACATCATAGAAGATAGACAAAATAATTGGTTGACTGTAACCATCAAAGATAACGGCAAGGGCATGGACGAAGCCTTTGTCAAGACGGTGTTAGACCCATTTTGCACCTCACGCAAAACACGCAAGGTTGGACTTGGGTTATCACTCTTTCGCACAGCGGCACAGTATTGTGAGGGCGATTTGACCATTGCCTCTGAGGTGGGTGTCGGCACGACCGTGACAGTTACCTTTCGGTTAGGTCATATTGACCGCGCACCGATGGGCGATATGGGCGGCACCGTGGTAGGACTGATTATCATGAACCCAACGCTTGACTTTTGCTATGGGCATCAATGCAATGCGCAAACATTTACTTTAGATACGCGGGAAATTCGTGCACAGCTTGGCGATGTACCGCTTAATTACCCAGACGTGGTGGAATGGCTCAAAGCCTATACCGCCGAAGGACTTGAAAATATAGTTGGAGGTGTCAATACAAAATGAAAAGCTTAGAACAATTGGCAGCAATCAGAAAAAAAGCCTTGGATACAGTAAACATTCGTACCGAAAGAACAGAGGGTACACGTGTGGTTGTGGGTATGGCAACATGTGGTATTGCAGCGGGTGCAAGACCTGTACTTAACGCATTTACAGACGAAATCTCTAAAAGAAATTTATCGTCTGTAACCATTACACAAACTGGCTGTATTGGTGTATGTCGTTTAGAGCCAATGGTGGAAATTTATACGCCTGGACAAGAAAAAGTAACGTATGTCAATATGACCGCTGAAAAAGTGGCTGAGGTTGTACACAGTCATTTGGTGAACGGTATCGTAATCAATCAGTACACCATTGGGGCAATGGCGTAATATTTAAAGGAGGGGAAAGTTATGGAATTAGTGAGATCGCACGTTTTGGTGTGCGGCGGTACTGGCTGTCATTCGTCAGGCTGTCAAAAAATAATGGATACCATGCAAACAGAAATCAACAAGCATGGCATAGATAAAGAAGTTCGCATTGTGCAAACGGGCTGTTTTGGACTTTGTGCATTAGGCCCTATCGTTGTCGTTTATCCCGAAGGTGCTTTTTATTCAATGGTCAAGGAAAACGATGTTGCTGAAATCGTAGAAGAGCATTTGGTAAAGGGGCGCATCGTCACCCGTTTACTTTATTCAGAAACAGTTGCTGATGATAACACCATCAAATCATTAAACAACGTTGATTTTTACAAAAAGCAGCTGCGTATAGCACTTCGCAATTGTGGTGTAATCAATCCTGAAAATATCGAGGAATACATTGCATTTGACGGCTATGCCGCTTTGGGCAAGGTATTGACACAAATGACACCACAAGAGGTCATTGACGTGATTAAAGCTTCTGGTCTTCGTGGTCGTGGCGGCGCAGGCTTCTCCACTGGCATGAAATGGCAGTTTACTGCAAATTCTGTAGCAGATCAAAAATATGTTGCCTGTAATGCGGACGAGGGCGATCCTGGTGCATTCATGGACCGTAGTGTGCTTGAAGGTGACCCACACGCATTGATTGAAGCGATGACCATTGCAGGGTATGCAATTGGTGCTTCACAGGGGTATATTTACATCCGTGCGGAATACCCAATTGCTGTGAAGCGTTTGCAAATCGCTATTGCACAAGCAAAGGAATACGGCTTGCTTGGCAAAAACCTATTTGATACTGACTTTAGCTTTGACCTTGAAATACGCTTAGGCGCTGGCGCATTCGTCTGTGGTGAAGAAACCGCTTTGATGACGTCCGTTGAAGGCAAGCGTGGCGAGCCAAGACCAAGACCGCCATTTCCAGCGGTCAAGGGACTTTTTGGCAAGCCTACAATGCTCAACAATGTTGAAACATATGCAAACATTCCATCCATCATCAACAAGGGCGCAGAATGGTTTGCAAGCATTGGCACAGAAAAGAGCAAGGGCACAAAAGTGTTTGCGCTTGGTGGTAAAATTAACAACACAGGCTTGGTGGAAGTACCCATGG
>JACMMQ010000178.1 GCA_014378955.1 Clostridia bacterium | reverse complement strand
GTGGCAGCTTGCAGTGCAAAAACAGTCCAATGAAGACATTTTTGAATACGATAAAATTGCTAAAAATGACGATATCAAGTCGTCCGCCTGTGAAGGTGACGGCTGTGAAATTGATGTTGAGGTCAATGCATGTGGCTTGCAATGTCCAGGGCCTATTGTCAATTTGTTTCAAGCAATGAAATCCATGAATTACGGGCAGACGCTTGAAATCAGCGCCACTGACCCAGGGTTTTCGGAGGATGTTAAAGCATGGTGTGAAAGGACGGGGAATAAGCTCGTGTCATTAAAATTTGAGCAAAAGCAATTCAAGGCAGTCATTCAAAAGCATATGGCAACGGAGGCACAACATGTGGGAACGGTTGGTAACGATAAGACACTTGTGGTGTTTAGCGGCGATTTAGACAAGGCAATTGCGTCCTTTATCATCGCAAACTGCGCAGCGGCGATGGGTCGAAAGGTGACGATGTTTTTCACCTTCTGGGGGTTAAATATTTTACGCAAATCGGAATATGTTCGAGCCAAAAAGGACATTTTCGGTAAAATGTTTGGCATGATGATGCCACGAGGACCTAAAAAGCTCAAGCTTTCCAACATGAATATGGGCGGTATGGGTGCGATGATGATTCGCTTTATCATGAAGCGAAACCATGTGGATTCACTAGAGCAATTGATAGAGCAAGCAAAGAAAAATGGCGTGTGTTTAGTGGCGTGCAACATGTCGCTAGATGTCATGGGTCTAAAGAAGGAAGAGCTGATTGATGGCGTCACGATAGGTGGCGTGGCTTCTATGTTGGGCTGTGCAGAGCAATCAGATGCAACGATGTTTATATAATATTTAATCACTGTCGTCAACTTAAGAGGAATTACATGCATATTTACCGTAGGGGCGGGCTTTATGTCCGCCCGAATTTAGTGCATTTGGGCAGACACAAGGCCTGCCCCTACGAAAAACGCTGCTTAAGTTGACGACAGTGAATATTTAATAACAAAACAGCGCAATCAAGGATTGTGCTGTTTTGTGGTATATTTTCCTTAAATAATTTGTAAAAAAACACTATATTTCGTAACAAAAGTATGGTACAATTGAGATTGCATTGGAGTTTGTGGCTCATAAAACGCCGTACATTGTGTGCATATCAATATTTTAGGGGGAATTTTTAATGAAAAAGGGTATTTTAGGTTTGGCAGTTGGTGTGATATTTACGATGTCCGTCGGTGTCTTGTGTTTTGCCGAGGATTTAGTGATTAACGAACAACCGTATTTTAAAATGGTTATTGAAGGACAAGCAAAGGTGTACGAGAATTTGCCAATCAATGTAAATAATAGCGTATTATTACCGTTTCGTGAAGTGTTAACAAGTTTAGGTGTACCGAATGATGACCAACACATCATTTGGAACCAAGCCAATAGAACGGTGAACATTCTTTCAACCATTGATGGCAAGGAAGTGAACTTACAGCTCAAAATCGATGACTTAAATGCAACAATCAATAACAAACCTGCTACATTAGAGGTTGCACCTATGCTGTATAACGATCGTACGTATGTACCCGTTCGCTTTTTGTCTGAGTCACTAGGCAAAACAGTGGTTTGGGATGCTGTGGGACAATTCGTCATGATTAAAAACACAAAGGATTTTGAACAGGTTAAGGAAATCGTAACCAAATCAAACGATGCAGATAAAGATACAAAGCGCATCAAATATAGCGCAGATATTGAAATTACAACACCCGATGCACAAAATATTAAGGAACATGCGGATGGTGCATATGATTTAGAGAAAAAAACAATTTACAGCAAAATGACAATGACCTCTGATAACCCACCTGCTACACAGAGCGGTGAAACGTATATTGTAGACAACATGGTGTATTATACACAAGGTGCTACATGGGCTAAAGTGGAAGTGCCAAAGGAAGTTATTGCAACCGTTCAAAAACAACAAACAACACCAATGAATTTAGCGTTAACTGAAACTGCTAGTGCAGGGCTTCAAATTGACACTTCTGCACCAGCAGATGAAATTTGGCTCAAGGGCAATGTGTATTTACCCAATAGCTTTGCCGCACTAACAGGCGGACAAAATGCAGAGTTGCCTCCGTACTTATCCATTAGCAAATCATATATTGAAATTGTATTGGATAAAAAAACCTATTTAGCAAAAAAAGCAACCTTGGCATTGGACATTGTAGAACAAGGTCAACCAGGCGAGCCGGAACAAAAGGTTATAACAAAGACTGTAATGTATTTCAGTGAGTACAATGGCAAATTTGAAATTACGTTGCCTAAAGCAGCATTAGAGGCTGTGTTGCAGGCGGCTGAATAAGAAAAACAAAATAGTAATATTTGAAGCGGGGGGATGATTTCATTTGAAATCATCCCCCTCTCGTTTCTTGTACTATAAGAATTATCAGCTTTTGGCACTGGTGAAAACCTTACTTTCTTTTTCTATCGTAAAAAGAAAGTAACAAAGAAAAATACTCTTTTAATGTTAAGATTTCATCGCCTGCGGGCGACGACAAAGGGCGCTGCCCTTTT
>JACMMQ010000177.1 GCA_014378955.1 Clostridia bacterium | reverse complement strand
GGGGCAAAAACTTTAATGTGGTTGATTTAAATTTTTTAAAAGTTAACAATAAAGTTTTACTCAATTTTTTCAAAAAATTGCAGGGTCAAGGGACAGCGTCCCTTGTCGTAGTCCGCATTAATTCTTATAACACAATAAAAAACGTTGCGCTAGATAACTAGCTACAACGCTTTATTTACATATTTTCAATCTCCGCCATCAGCACGTCCACCAGCTCTGCTTCGGGCACTTTTCTGATAATTTCACCTTTTTTGAAGAGCAACCCTTCACCGTCTCCCCCTGCGATGCCGATGTCCGCTTCTCGGGCTTCGCCTGGACCATTGACTGCACAGCCCATGACCGCTACCTTGAGTGGTTTATGTACATTCGCCAACCGTTTTTCAACGGCGTTTGCGATATCAATCAAGCCTATACGGCATCTGCCACAAGTGGGGCAGGAAACCATTTCCACGCCTGCTTTTATCAGTCCTAGCGATTTGAGTATTTGCCTACCTGCTTTGATTTCCTCCACAGGGTCGCCTGTCAACGACACACGTATCGTATCGCCGATGCCTTGTGACAGCAATGCACCGATGCCGACCGCTGATTTGATGGTGCCTGCCCACACGGTGCCTGCCTCCGTTACGCCCAAATGCAATGGATAATCCACCTCGCACGACAGCAATTGGTACGCTTGTATCATCATGGGCACATTGGACGATTTGATCGAAATAATAATATCATGAAAATCATACCTTGTGAGCAATGAAACATGTCGCAATGCACTGTCCACCATCGCCTGTGCAGTGGGTGAGCCGTATTTTTGTAGCAGTTCCTTTTCTAGCGAGCCTGCGTTAACGCCTATTCGAATGGGAATATTTTTTGCCGCCGCCGCTTCGACCACTTGCTGTACCTTTTGGTCATCACCAATATTGCCTGGGTTAATACGAATTTTATCAATGCCACGCTCGATGCACATGAGCGCTAAACGATAATCGAAATGTATATCTGCCACAAGTGGTATGTCCACTTGGCTTTTAATTTTATCCACTTGAAGTGCTGCTTGCTCGTCTGGGATTGCGAACCGTACAAGCTCACATCCCGCTTGTTGTAATGCCTTGATTTGTGCAACCGTTGCCGCCACATCCCGTGTGTCGGTGTTGGTCATGGACTGCACTGAAATTATATGATCGCCACCGATTGCGACATTGCCTATGTGAACTGTTTTTGTTTGTTTGCGTATAATCATTTTCGCTCCCCCGTTCTATGGGTATTTTAAAATAACTATATTACATCTTCATTCATAGATTGCTCTTTTACAAATTCAGCATCATCAAATAACCATTGTTCTTGCTTACCAAATTTTACGTACCCATGCTTTGCTATCCCATTCAATTCATACGTATATTCATAAACCCAATCGAAAAAGCCGACTTTACCAAATGGTGAATTACCCTTTAATACTCGTTCTGCCAACAACAATTTCCATAACTTTTGATTTATGATAACTTCAACAATCGTGTTCAAACACTTGCGTTGTTTATTTATATAATAGGGTAAATAAACGATAAGCAGTATTGCTATAAAAGTGATATAAATATACATAATTTTCCACCCATTCCCAAGTATAGTTCCAATATACTAATGTTATACTCGCTCAAATCGCATAACCATTTCCCCGTTATGCTCCACCATTTCAAAAAACATATCATACGGTCGCACCCACATGGCATCCCCTGCAATTGGCTTATACAGCACAAACGTTTCGAGGCTTTCACTGTGAATAACCGTATCCATTACCTCGTACAAATTGCCCTTAAAATGTCGATAGGTTCCCTTTTCAATTTGCTTTTTGGCTGGTTCGTTCGCCATTTGACTTACCCCTTCGTTGTAAATATACGAAAAACATCATTGAACAATGCAAAAATCATTAATAAAATAAGAAATGCAAAGCCTACCGCATGAATTTTTCCTTCCTTTTCTGGTGGAATAGGCTTTCTGCGAACCGCTTCTATTAATAGAAAAAATATTCTTGCGCCGTCTAAAGCAGGGATTGGCAACAGGTTGAATATGCCTAAATTTATAGAAATCATTGCCGCTAAATAAATCAAGCCACGCAAGCCACCCCATGGGTCAGCAGGTATTTCCTTGACCGTACTCCCCACAACCTGACCAACACCTACCACACTTGATAATTGGTTGAGCGGTATTTCTCCTGTAAATAGCCCTTTCAAGGTATAAAAAACCAAATGCACGGTGGTCGCTGTTTCATAATACCCATAGCGTAATACATTCAAAAAGGTCTTTTGCTCGTCCTGCCATTCAATGCCTACCAAAAAGCGTTTGGCTTCGTCTGACCACATCGGTACAATTTGAGCGGTGTTTGTTTGATTGCCTCTCACATACTGCACCTCAACTGCACCCTGTTCCTTTTTATAAAATGCCATTGCATAAATAGCATCCATGCGTGTATGAATGGTGCTTTTATTCAGCTTTGTGATGCGGTCGCCAACCTGCAAGCCAGCGGATAACGCTGGGGTATTAGGCAAAACGGTTTGTATGACGTTTTTCTTAATGACGGGCGTTAATTGCACCAATAAGCAGAAAAACAACAGCCCCAAAATAATATTCATAATTGCGCCTGCTGCGGCTACTGCGATACGTCCCCATACTGATTTGTTGCAAAAGGCGCTATCATCATCTGACGC
>JACMMQ010000176.1 GCA_014378955.1 Clostridia bacterium | reverse complement strand
GAATTAACAGCGGTTTTAATGCAAGCACATGTTGCAGATTTTATAGCACAGGGCAAGGACGAAAAGACCGCAAACAGCCTAGCAGAAAAAAAGGCAATTGAGGATGCACGGTATGTGCTGCCCAATGCGTGTGAAACCAAAATGATTGTGACGATGAATGTCCGTAGCTTGATCAATTTCTTTCATCACCGCTTGTGTGAGCGTGCACAATGGGAAATTCGAGCGTTGGCGCTTGAAATGCTCCTGTTGGTCAGACAAGCCGCACCGCTTTTATTTGGTAAGACAGGCCCTCGTTGCGTCAATGGCGTGTGTCCAGAGGGTAAAATGAGCTGTGGCAAAACAATGGAAAAGCGTGCCTTTTTCGGAGGGCTATGCCCATGAATAAAGGGCTTTATATCGTATTTGAGGGTCAGGATGGGTCAGGCAAATCCATGCAAGCGGAGAAAATTTGCAAGCGACTGAATGACGCAGGGCATCAAACGGTGCAATTTCGAGAACCAGGCGGACAGCTCAATCACCCACATGAGGTGGGGGAGAAAATTCGTCAAATCGTGCAAGATAGAGACAACCACATCAACGCCATGTGCGAATTAGCGCTATTTACCGCCAACCGTGCACAGCTGATGGATGATGTGAAAAAATTCACCGAGCAAGGCATGCACGTCCTTTGTGATCGCAATTTTTTGTCCTCTGTCGTGTATCAGGGCTATGGACGAGGGCTGTCGGTTAGTTTAATTTTGGAAATTACCCAGCAATTTGGGATATTACTGCCCGACTTTGTGGCATTATATACCGTGGCATTGGAACAAAGCAAGCAACGGCTCAATAGCCGAAGCGAGGGCTTGGACCGATTTGAAGCGGAAAATGACGCATTTTTAGCACGTGTACAAGTAGGGTATCATCAACTGGGCGAGGTGTGTGACCGTTTAAGCATTCCACATATCTGCTTGCAAACCGATGATCACGCTTGGGATGATTATGAAAAGTGTGTATTTGAGCAAATATTGGTAAGAATAAACAATTGATTGAATTAGAGGAGTGAGGATGTATGTTACGTGGCATGTTGGAAAAAATGTTTGGGAATTATAGCGAAAAAGAGGTCAAGCGTTTACAGCCTATTGTAAATGAAATTGAGGCGTTTGGCGTAAAAATCAAACCATTGTCCGACCATGAACTACAAGCAAAAACAGACGAATTCAAACAACGCTTGCAAAAGGGTGAAACGCTTAATGACATTTTACCAGAAGCATATGCAGTGGTACGTGAAGCATCTGAACGTGTGCTAGGCATGCGCCATTTTCCAGTACAGCTCATGGGGGGCATTGTGCTTCACCAAGGGCGTATTGCCGAAATGAAAACGGGGGAAGGTAAAACGTTGGTTGCAACCTTGCCCTCCTACTTAAATGCCTTAACAGGCAATGGGGTACATGTGGTCACGGTCAATGAATATTTGGCACGACGTGATAGTGAGTGGATGGGCAAAATTCACCGCTTTTTAGGATTAACCGTTGGCTTGGTCATGCACGACATGAACCATGTGGACAGACAAGCGGCGTACAATGCAGACATTACCTATGCGACCAACAATGAGCTAGGCTTTGACTATTTGCGTGACAACATGGTGATTTACAAAGAAGAAATGGTGCAACGTGGTCAAGCATATGCCATCGTCGATGAAGTGGATAGTATTTTAATTGATGAAGCGAGAACACCGCTCATCATTTCAGGGCAGGGGGACAAATCCACTGACCTTTATAAGCATGCTGATCATTTTGTAAGGAAGCTCAAGGGACATCGTATCATAGAGTCAAACGACAAGGAGCATGATGATGACGTTGATGCCGATTACATCGTGGATGAAAAGGCAAAGTCCGTTACATTGACCGCAGCGGGCATGAAAAAATCCGAGCAGGCATTTGGCGTGGAAAACTGGTCAGACCCTGAAAATGCCGAGCTTTCCCATCACATCAACCAAGCACTCAAGGCACATGGCACCATGGCACTTGATTGTGAATATGTGGTGAAGGACGGACAGGTCATTATCGTGGATGAATTCACAGGACGTTTGATGTTTGGACGTCGTTACAGTGACGGCTTGCACCAAGCGATTGAAGCCAAGGAGGGTGTGAAGGTAGAGCGTGAGAGCAAAACGCTTGCGACTATCACCTTCCAAAATTATTTTAGAATGTACGAAAAGCTTTCTGGCATGACGGGTACCGCACAAACAGAGGAAATGGAATTTCGTGAAATTTATAAATTAGACGTTGTGATCGTGCCTACCAACCGTGATATGGTGCGTAAGGATTTACCCGATTTGGTGTTTAAAAACGAAACCGGTAAATTCAATGCAGTCATTGAAGAAATCGCCAAGTACAATGAAAAGGGCGCACCTGTGCTTGTTGGTACAGTCACCATTGAGAAGTCAGAGCAATTGAGTGCCTTGCTCAAAAAACGTGGCGTGCCACACGTGGTGTTGAATGCAAAATTCCACGAAAAAGAAGCGGAAATCGTTGCACAGGCAGGTAAAAAGGGTGCAGTGACCATCGCTACTAACATGGCAGGTCGTGGTACGGACATTGTGCTCGGCGGGAACGCTGAATACATGTCCAAGCACGAAATGAAAAAGAGTGGCTATACAGATGAAATGCTTGTAGAAGCGACTGGCTATGCGGACACAGACGATGCAGAAATATTGGAAGCACGCCGTGTGTATGCACAGTATTATGAGAAATTCAAGGCATTGACCGCCAAAGAACACGAGGAAGTCATTTCAGTGGGCGGCTTGCAAATTATAGGTACAGAGCGTCACGAGAGCAGACGTATTGACAACCAGCTACGTGGACGTGCAGGACGTCAAGGTGACCCTGGCACATCCCGTTTTTACATCTCATTACAGGACGATTTGATGCGCTTGTTTGGTTCGGAGAGAATCACAGGGGTGGTAAACGCCTTAGGACTTGAGGAAGACCAACCCATTGAGCACCGTATGCTTTCGGGTGCGATTGAAACGGCACAAAAACGTGTGGAAGGTCGCAACTTTGACATTCGAAAACACGTGTTGCAATATGATGATGTCATGAACGAGCAACGCAAGCTCATTTATGGACAACGCCAAAAGGTGTTAAGCGGTGAGGATTTGAAGCCTGTGGTGATGAATTCCATGGACTTGTTATTTAATAAAATGGTGGCAACACAAACCGGTGTGAGCCAATTTCCAGAGGAATGGGATTTGGACGGCTTGCGACATGAGGCAGAGGAAATATTCCTACCAAAAGGTGCATTGCAATACAAGCCAGAAGACATAGACGATTTGACCAAGGAATATTTAGAGGACGATTTAAAGGAGCTTGCAGTTGCACAATACGATGAAAAAGAACAGTCCGTAGGTTCTGAAATCATGCGTGAGGTAGAGCGTGTGATTATGCTTCGTAATGTGGACACCAAGTGGATGGACCATATCGACGGCATGGATCAATTACGACAGGGTATAGGCTTAAGAGCATTTGCACAGCGTGACCCAGTTGTGGAATTTAAGTTTGAAGGCTATGACATGTTTGAAGAAATGGTGCAAAACATTCAGCACGACACGGTAAGAGATTTATTCCGTACGCACATCACAACGGAAGCCCCAGAACGTGAACAGGTTGCGAAGCCAACCATTGCGACACACGGCGAAGAGGAAGAAAAAAGACCAGTGGTCAAGGGTGAAAAAATAGGACGAAACGACCCATGCCCATGTGGTTCGGGGAAGAAATATAAAAAATGTCACGGGGAGTAGAGAACCGTGGGCGCTGCCCACACCCGCCACTTTTTTGAAAAAAAGTGGACAAAAAACTTTAATGGGGGATTTTAATGTATGCACATTAAAGTTTTAGTTAATTTTTTTCAAAAAATACGGGGTCAAGGGGCAG
>JACMMQ010000175.1 GCA_014378955.1 Clostridia bacterium | reverse complement strand
CGACGACAAAGGGCGCTGCCCTTTTGAAACCCGCAATTTTTTGAAAAAAATTGAGCAAAACTTTGTTTAAAAACCCCCCACTAAAGTTTTTGTCCCCTTTTTTCAAAAAGGGGCGGGCGTGGGCAGCGCCCACTTCGTTCCCCTCACGTGAAACATTTTACAATATAGCCATTGCCAATATGTCAAATTATGATATAATAGATACGGCTTGAAAACAACACGCAGTAAAACAAGGCAAATTTACATAGGGAAGTGAAAATGTGGGCAAGGTTATCGCAATCACCAATCAAAAGGGCGGCGTTGGCAAAACGACAACCGCTGTAAATCTAAGTGCTTGTTTAGGGGCTAGGGGTAAAAGGGTGCTGGTCATAGACATTGACCCGCAGGGCAACACCTCTAGCGGTTTAGGCATTGACAAGCGTGCACTCACCTCGTCGATTTATGATGTGCTCATCAACGACGTGCTTATGGCGGAGGCGATACAAAAAACAGCGTTCGAAAATCTGTGGATTTGTCCTGCAAATGTGCATCTAGCAGGCGCGGAACTAGAGCTTATTGCCATGTCTACACGTGAATATCGCTTGAAAAATGCGCTTGCATGTGTGCGAAACAGCTATGATTTTGTAATCATAGATTGTCCGCCATCGCTGAGCCTGTTGACACTCAATGCGTTGACTGCAACCGATACGGCACTTGTGCCCATTCAGTGTGAATATTACGCCCTCGAGGGACTAAGTCAGTTGACATCCACCATTAAGCATATAAGAAAGCAGCTCAATACGACACTTGAAATAGAGGGTGTACTGCTCACGATGTTTGATGCACGCACCAATTTAAGCATACAAGTGGTGGAAGAGGTTAAGAAGTTTTTTCCTAAAAAAACGTACGCCTCTGTTATTCCACGCAATGTTCGCTTGAGCGAAGCGCCTAGCTTTGGGCAACCAGTCATCATATACGATGCTAAATCAAAAGGAGCAGAAAGCTATTTTGACTTAGCGGATGAAGTGATAGAGGGCAATGAGGAGGGGAAAGAATGGCAATAAAGAAGGGTTTAGGCAAGGGCTTGGATGCATTATTTGATCGCTCGGACAGTCAAGTTGTCGATACAAGTGGCATTGTTGAAATGCGCATTAGCGATATCGAGCCAAATTTGGAGCAACCACGCAAGGCGTTCGACCATGAAAAACTTGCGGTATTAGCAGACTCTATCAAGATGCACGGCATGATTCAGCCAATTATTATACAAAAACTAGACAACGGTTTCTACCAAATAATCGCTGGCGAAAGGCGATGGCGTGCCGCCAAGCTTGCGGGCTTAAAGGCTGTGCCTGTGCTTGTCAAGGAGTTGGGCAGACGTGAAATTATGGAAGTTGCGCTCATTGAAAATATACAGCGTGAGGATTTAAACCCTGTGGAAGAGGCAGTGGCGTATCGACACTTGATGGAAGAATTTGAATTGACACAAGAACAAATCAGTGAGCGTGTGGGAAAAAGTCGCTCTGCTGTGGCAAATGCGCTTAGGCTTTTGAATTTACCGATTGAAATTAAAGACATGGTAGTGCTGGGACTGATTACTGGAGGTCATGCACGTGCACTGTTGTCGCTTACAAACAAGGCGCAACAAGCGCAAGCGGCACAAGTGGTCAGTGAGCGTGCCATGAGTGTGCGTGAAACAGAGCAGTACGTCAAGCAGCTGTTGACACAAAAGCCTGCTTCTGTTCAAAAAAGCACTGCAACAATTAACCTCGCCATGCAAGACATTCAAAATCGTCTTTCGGAAAGCTTGGGGACGAAGGTTACACTTCGTCCAACGGGCAAAAGTAAGAAGATTGAAATTGAATATTATTCCGATGAGGATTTGGAAAGAATATTAGGGCAAATAGAAAAAAATCAATAAGCGGTCGAAAAAACCGCTTTTCACATTGCGATTTAACGACGTTTTAGATAAAGGGCAGTACGATTATACATTTTAGGTAAAAAAGCCGTTAAAAGCGAAACATGAGCCTGTGGAAGGCGGGGGATTTTGTTTCACGTGAAACATTGGTGTCATTTCGCGTTTTAACTTCGGAAAATGATTTTAAGCAATTTTTTAAGCATTTTACTTGAGGGGGGAAAGCAGTGGAAGGCTTGTTGTTATTTGCACAGCAGTATTATGCGGCGGTGCTCGTGGGATTGATGGGTTTTGTGCTTTTATTATGCGGTACATTGGTTTATGTGCTTTTCAAGGTGAGAAAATTATCGGTACGCTATCGGCGGTTGACAGGACGATTGGGCGAAAAAAAGGTTGAAGACATATTATTATCCTATTATGAGCAAACTGAACATGTGAGCAAGCTGTATGACGATGTCATGAGACGAACAAAAGCACTAGAGTCCGCCATCAAGCCGTGCATACAAAAGGTTGGCATGGTGCGGTTCAACGCCTATGAAAATGTGGGCAGTCAGCTTAGCTTTGCACTTGCCATGCTAGACGAAAACCTAGACGGCGTAGTGCTTAACAGCATTCATAACCGAGATAGCTGTGCAATTTACATGAAGCCAATTGTGGATGGCAAGAGCGAATTTGCCTTGTCAGAGGAAGAAAAACAGGCGATTGCTTTATGCACAAAAAAGCAGGGTAAGGGTTTGTAAAGAATTGATATAAAAACAGCACAACAACTTGTCATCATCAGTAAAAAGTGGTAAAATAGTAGCAATCATGAAATTAAGCACAGGAAGGGTAGGAGTTATGAAGGAAAAAAAGAAATTTTTATGGTTATATGGCACGATTTTGTTCACCGTTGCATTTGTTTTAATTTTTATGGCGGCAATGGTGCAATTGCGGATGAATAAAGACTTCTTAAAATATGCATTCGGTCCTCGGAATGGTAGTGTGGTGGATGGCACAAGACGAGACGCCGCATCGGTCAGCGAAGAAAACCGTGTCCTGCGTGAACAAATTTACATGTTGGAAAGCGAAAAGAAAACGGTTAGTACACAATTACAAGAGGTAAAAAACGCAAGAGATTTATTAGAAAAGTCAAACACGTCTAATTTGAACATCTTGACAGCAAAGCAATTTGTTGATCAAAAAAAGCTCAAAGAGGCAGCACTCTTATTGATGCAAATTGATGTGGCAGCCTTGAGCGAGGGCGGCAAGTCCTTGTATGACAGCTTTGCAGCAGTGACGATAAAAAGGGCGGCGGATGCAAGCACCTTAAGTGGGCAAAAGCTCTACAAAGCAGGTCGTTTCCAAGAGGCATCCATTGAGTTTAAAACCGTTTATCAAATTTTAAAACCAGTGGCAACAGCTGATTTAGCACTTTATTATCTAGCGCTATCCACTAAAAAAATGGGTGATGTCGCACAAGCCAAGGTTTACTTTCAAGAGTTTTTGGATAATTATCCAAGTAGTAAATATGCAAAAGATGTGACTAACCAAATAAAGGAGTAACGAAATGATTGACATAAAAACATTCAGAAACGAACCAGAAAAAATCGTTCAGGCTTTGAAAAATAGAAATGCGAGCTTTGATATTGAACCGTTGCTGGCACTTGACCAAAAGAGACGTGAAATATTGTACAAGGTGGAGGGGCTAAAAAACGAGCAAAATATCGCATCCAAGCAAATTCCAGCACTCAAGGCGGCGGGCTCGGACACGGCGTCCATCATGGAAGAAATGAAGCAAATTTCAGACCAGGTAAAGGCGCTAGACATCGAGGTGCGTGAAGTGGACGAGGCGATGGAGGGCTATTTGCTCACCATTCCAAACCTGCCACACGAAAGCGTACCCGTTGGAAGCTCGGAGCTTGACAATGTGGAGGTTGGCAAGTTCAGCACGCCCACGCAATTTGATTTTGAGCCAAAGCCACACTGGGAGCTAGGCGAAAGCTTAGGGATTTTGGACTTTGCATCAGCGGCAAAGGTGACGGGTGCACGCTTTACATTCTTAAAGGGCTTAGGCGCAACGCTGGAACGATCGATTATTAACTTCTTTTTAGATACACACACGCGCAAGCACGGCTACACAGAGGTGTTTCCGCCATTTATGGTGCATCGCAACAGCATGATTGGCACAGGACAGCTGCCGAAGTTTGAAGAGGATGCATTCAAGGTGCAGGGCACGGAATATTTCTTAATTCCCACCGCCGAAGTGCCTGTGACCAACATGTACCGTGAACAAATATTAGACGGCAACACCTTGCCAATGATGCACGCCGCCTACTCCGCATGCTTTCGTGCAGAAGCTGGCTCCGCTGGACGTGATACCCGTGGGCTAATTCGCCAGCACCAGTTTAACAAGGTGGAATTGGTGAAATTTGCCAAGCCCGAGCAATCGTATGAGGAGCTTGAAAAGCTTACAAACGATGCCGAAAAGGTGTTGCAATTGTTGGGGCTACCTTACCGTGTGATCAAGCTTTGCACAGGCGATTTGGGCTTTAGTGCTTCCACGACCTATGACATTGAGGTATGGATGCCAAGCTATAACCGTTATGTGGAAATTTCGTCGTGCAGTAATTTTGAGAGCTTCCAAGCACGCCGTGCAAACATTCGCTTTAAAAACAATAACAAGGAAAAAGCACAGTTTGTGCATACCTTAAACGGTTCAGGCGTAGCGATCGGCAGAACAGTCGCAGCCATCCTAGAAAACTACCAAAACGCAGACGGCACCATCACCATCCCAGAGGTGTTGCGTGGGTATATGGGTGGGATAGATAAGATTACGGAGTAAACCGTGGGCGCTGCCCACACCCATGCAGGCTATGCCTGCAAACCTTTTTTGAAAAAAGGGGACAAAAACTTTAATGGGGCTTATTTTTATCAACATTAAAGTTTTAATCAATTTTTTTCAAAAAAATTGTTGCATGCCACAGCATGCGAAACCCCTTTTTGCTATGCGTTATCAACCATTTGCGTAGGGGGCGGGTTTCCCGTCCCGATTTTATACATAACGTTAT
>JACMMQ010000174.1 GCA_014378955.1 Clostridia bacterium | reverse complement strand
GAGTATTTTTCTTTGTTACTTTCTTTTTGCGATAGAAAAAGAAAGTAAGGTTTTCACCACTGCCAGAAGCTGATAATTCTTAAAATAAAAAACCACCCTAAAATAAAGGTGGCTACGTCTAATGACTAGTTTCCATGCACACTACAGGTCAACGTGGCATCCCCACCTGGTGCAATCGCCCATGTTAATGTCCCCCCTGATTTACAAACGGTGTTGACATTCAAGAGCTTTGCGTCGACTAAAAACTGCGTGCCTGTTGTACCGTGCGGGTTAAAGGTACCGCCATTGACATGATACCTATAATAATGATGCACAGCGGTTGCACGCCCAGATACACACGTGCTACGCTTACTATTTGATAAAATGTTTAAAGCATTGGGCATTGCAATGGCTGATAGCGCCGCTATAATAGCAATCACGACAATCAATTCAACCAGCGAAAAGCCTTTTTCATTGCCAATTATTCTTGTAAAGCGCATGGTATCACCTCAAAATTTGTCAAAACGTGTCACGTTAACTATTCCAGTGTACCACAGCTTTATTCAAAAAGAAATAATAATCTAAAAAAAGGAAGCGAAAAATCCGCTTCCTCAATAATAAACGTTAAATTTTAGTACATGCCGCCCATGCCACCTGGCATACCGCCGCCTGCTGGCATTGGTGATTCTTTTTCTGGCTTGTCTGCTACTAGGCTTTCAGTGGTCAAAAGCATAGCTGCTACGCTTGCTGCATTTTGCAAAGCAGAACGTGTTACCTTGGTTGGGTCAACGATGCCATCTTCAATCATATTTACATATGTTTCTGATGCTGCGTTATAGCCGATGCCTGCTGCGCTTTCTTTGACCTTGTTCACGATAACAGAACCTTCTAACCCTGCATTGGTAGCTATTTGACGTACTGGCTCTTCCAATGCTTTCAAGACGATTTGAACGCCTGTTTTTTCGTCACCAAACGTGGTTTCAAGCAATTTTGCGATTGCTGGCAATGCTTTGATGTAAGCAGTACCACCCCCAGCTACAATCCCTTCAGCTACTGCTGCACGGGTTGCCGCCAAAGCATCTTCAATGCGCAATTTCTTTTCCTTCATTTCCGTTTCAGTTGCTGCGCCTACTTTAAGCACTGCAACACCGCCGGACAATTTCGCCAAACGCTCTTGCAATTTTTCTCTATCAAAATCTGAAGTGGTTTCTTCAATTTGAACCTTGATTTGACCCACTCTATTTTTGATTTCTTCAGGATTACCAGCACCGTCTACGATGATGGTGTTTTCCTTTTGAATTTTCACTTGTCTTGCACGACCAAGCTGTGTGATTGCGGTTTCTTTTAAATCTAAGCCCAATTCTTCGGAAATCACTTCGCCACCTGTTAAAATTGCAATGTCACGAAGCATTTCTTTTCTTCTATCGCCAAAGCCTGGTGCCTTGACCGCTACACACACGAATGTGCCACGCAATTTGTTCAAGATTAAAGTCGTCAATGCTTCGCCTTCAACATCTTCAGCGATAATCATCAATTTCTTACCTTGTTGTACGATTTGCTCAAGCACTGGTAAAATTTCTTGAATGTTTGAGATTTTTTTATCTGTGATTAAAATATAAACATCATCCAAAACCGCTTCCATCTTTTCAGTGTCAGTGATCATGTATGGTGAAATATAGCCACGGTCAAACTGCATACCTTCTACAACTTCCGAGTATGTTTCAGCTGTTTTGGACTCTTCAACGGTAATAACGCCGTCGCTTGTCACTTTTTCCATTGCATCTGCAATCAATTCGCCAATGGACGCATCGCCAGCCGATACAGACGCTACACGCGCGATGTCGCTCTTGCCGTTAACTTTTTTACTATTATCAACGATGTCTTTTACAGCAACGTCAACAGCCATTTGAATGCCCTTTTTAAGGATCATTGGGTTTGCACCAGCTGCAACATTCTTCAAGCCTTCACGAATCAATGCTTGTGCCAAAAGGGTTGCGGTAGTGGTACCATCCCCTGCTACATCATTGGTTTTTGTTGCAACTTCTTTAACCAACTGTGCGCCCATATTTTCAAACACATCTTCTAGCTCAATTTCCTTTGCGATGGTTACACCATCATTGGTTATGAGGGGTGAGCCAAATTTTTTATCCAAAACAACGTTACGACCTTTAGGCCCTAAGGTGATTTTCACCGTATCTGCTAACTGGTTTACGCCTCTTTCAAGTGCACGTCTTGCTTCTTCGCCAAACAAAATTTGCTTTGCCATTTTTAGTAACCTCCTATATACAAATATTTTAATTAAACTATTCTACCTTTGCTAAAACTTCGCCTTGCTTCAAAATGGTGTAGGTGATATCGTCTAGCTTTACTTCTGTTCCAGCATATTTGCTAATTAAAACCTTATCGCCTGCAACCAATTCCATTTTAATTTCCTTGCCGTCCACGATGCCCCCAGGACCTACAGCGATAACTTCCGCTACCTGTGGTTTTTCCTTTGCACTGCCAGGCAATACGATCCCGCTTTTCGTGGTTTCTTCGCTTTCTAGCATCTTAATTACAATCTTGTCTCCCAATGGTTTAATGGTCATGAAAAAATCCTCCTTTACAAATTGTTAGCACTCTCAACGACGGAGTGCTAATGTTCTCTCTTACTATATATAATATACAGGCATTTAAGCAACTCAAAATTTTCACAAAAAACCCCGAAAATCGTTAGTTACATCCCACTCTCTTGTATTTTCTCCATTTCTTAGAGTTTTATGCAAATTTTCGGGATTTGGGTACGAACACCGTGGGCGCTGCCCACGCCCGCCCCTTTTTGAAAAAAGGGGACAAAAACTTTAGTGGGGGTTTTTTAAAATTATTATACACTGTCGTCAACTTAACCAGCGTTTTTCGTAGGGGCAGGCCTTGTGTCTGCCCAAATGCACTAAATTCGGGCGGACATAAAGCCCGCCCCTACGGTAAATATGCATGTACTTTCCCTTAAGTTGACGACAGTGAATTATTATAAGTAAACAATAAAGTTTTACTCAATTT
>JACMMQ010000173.1 GCA_014378955.1 Clostridia bacterium | reverse complement strand
GGGGATTTTATTATTAATATTAATGACAAAACTAAAGTTTTAATCAATTTTTTTCAAAAAATTGCAGGGTCGAGGGACGGAGTCCTCGTTGTCGTCCGAAGACGACGAAATCCAAACACTCAAAGAGTATTTTTCTTTGTTACTTTCTTTTTACGATAGAAAAAGAAAGTAAGGTTTTTTAAAACTGTTACCTATTTAATAAAAAACATCAATTCAGCCTCACAAGCCTTTTCGCCGTTGACCGTTGCCAACGCCTTGCCTATGCCTGCTGGACCTCTGAGCTTTGTCAGTTCTACATGTAGCTGTAAGGTGTCCCCTGGAACGACCATACGTCTGAATTTTGCACTGTTGATGCCACCAAAAAAAGCAATTCTGCCTTCAAATTCGGTCATTGAAAGAATTGCAACTGCACCCACCTGTGCCAATGCCTCAATGATTAAAACACCAGGCATGACTGGATGTCCCGGGAAATGTCCCGTAAAAAACGGCTCGTTGATCGTTACATTTTTATACCCACTTGCCATTTTGCCCGGTTCTAGTTGCTCGATACGATCGACCAATAAGAACGGTGGACGATGCGGAATAATTTTTTGAATTGCATTAATATCTAACATAAGGGCTTTACCTCATTCTCATTTCAATTTGACAAGCGCTTGACCAAATTCGACCATGTCGCCATCCTTGACCATCACCTCTACCACTTCTCCGCTTGTGTCACTCTCAATATCATTCATGAGCTTCATCGCTTCAACAGCGCATAAAACTTGACCTTTTTCCACTTTGTCACCCACATTTAGAGTGCCTTTTCCAATGGCATTTAACGAGTGGAATGTGCCGACGATTGGCGATTTTACAAAGTTATAGGCGGTATCATCCTTAACTTCTACCGTTTGTGGTACTGCAACTGAAACTTGCTGTGAAACCATTGGCATAACTGGCACGCCAGCTTGTGCGGATAACGTCACCGACTTATTTTCAAGACGTACTCGTATTTCCTTGTCCTCTACTTCTAACACGGCTAAGGAAGAATTGTTTACCATTTGTATCAATTGTGCAATTGTATTTAAATCCATTTTATTTTACCTCTATTCATACTTTTTAAAAATTAACGTCCCATTATGACCCCCAAAGCCTAACGAATTAGACAGTGCATAGGTTAAGTTTGCTTCACGCCCTACATTGGGTACATAATCCAAATCAAGTGCCTCGTCTGGTACTTGGTAATGAATGGTTGGAGGGACAAAGCCGTCCTCTAACGCTTTGATACACACAATCGCTTCTACGCCACCAGCTGCACCGAGCAAATGCCCTGTCATGGATTTGGTAGAGCTCACTGGAATGTTGTATGCGCCTTCTCCAAACACAGTTTTAATCGCCATTGTTTCACATAAATCATTCGGTGGTGTGCTCGTGCCGTGTGCGTTGATGTACGAAATGTCAGCAGGGGTTATACCCGCGTCCTTTATCGCCAACTGCATGGAGCGTGCCGCACCGTCGCCTTTAGGGTCTGGTGCTGTCATGTGATAAGCATCACACGTTGCCCCATAGCCCACAATTTCGCCTAATATTTTAGCGCCACGACCTAATGCATGTGAAAGCGTTTCAAGCACCAAAATGCCTGCGCCTTCTGCCATAACAAAGCCGTCACGTTCTTTATCAAATGGGATAGAGCTTCTATTGATGTCATTTCTTGTTGTAACTGCGGTAATGTTAATAAATCCTGCCAAGCCCAATGGGGTGATAGGCGCTTCACATGCACCTGCAATCATCGCATCCAATTCGCCATGACGAAGCATTTTAAATGCATCCCCAATTGCGTGTGTGCCTGTTGCACAAGCGGTGGTCACACTGGTACAAATCCCTTTTGCGCCATAGCGTATCGCAATGTTACCAGCGGCAATATTACTAATAATCATTGGCACCAATATAGGAGATACACGATCAGGCCCTTTTTCATGTAGCTTAATCGCTTCTTTTTCAGTGGTATATAGCCCGCCAACGCCAGACCCTACTATGACGCCTAGGCGTGTTGCATCTATGTTTTCTTTCACGTTTAAACCACTTTGTTTGATGGCAAGCTCTGCTGCCGCCATACCAAATTGGCAATATCTATCCATACGGCGTGCTTCTTTTTTCTCCATAAAATTCTCAGGCTCAAAGTCCTTGACCTCGGCTGCAATTTTAACCTTAAAATTAGAAGTATCCATGCTTTGAATGTAATCAATACCGCAAACACCTTTTTTAATGGATTGCCAAAATGTTTCCGCATCCTGTCCAAGCGATGTAATCGCTCCCATGCCAGTTATAACGACTCTTTCCATGTTGCACCTCATTTTTTTAAGATTAAATTACCAAGCCACCATCAACGGCAATGACCTGACCTGTTATATAGTTTGCTTCATTAGACGCTAAAAATCCAACAATATTTGCGATGTCCTCAACTGTGCCCAAGCGTTTCAAGGAAATGCGTTCTACCAGTGCTTCCTTGGTTTTTTCTGATAGCTTATCGGTCATGTCTGTTTCAATAAACCCTGGTGCTACTGCATTCACGGTAATGTTCTTGCCGCCCAATTCCTTTGCGACTGATTTGGTTAACCCAATCAAGCCTGCTTTGGAAGCCGCATAATTCGCTTGCCCCGCATTGCCAGAAATACCGACCACCGAAGATATGTTGATAATTTTACCACTTTTTTGTTTGAGCATAGGCGTTGTAGCAAAACGCGTGCAAAGAAATGCACCTTTTAAATTGACGTTAATCACCGTGTCAAAATCGTCCACTGACATACGCATAATCAAGCCGTCCTTGGTAATGCCTGCATTGTTCACCAATACGTCGATACGACCAAAAGCTTGCATCGCCGCTTCAATCAATGCTTTCGCATCCTCTTGTACTGAAATATCGCCCTTGTGCAATAAAACCGTTACGCCAAATGCTTCAAGCGCTGTTTTTAATGCAATCGCTTCATCATCACTGCTCCGATAATTCAATACGATATTAGAACCCATTTTCGCAAGTTTTGTTGCAATGCCCTTGCCTATACCCCTTGCACCGCCTGTGACAATGCTTGTTGTCCCCTTTAGCATATCAAACCTCCTGCAATTGCATTTTCAAGTGATTGTGCATCTTCTATATTGATAATGGTTACGGTACTGTCAATTTTTTTAACCAGTCCTGATAATGTTTTACCTGGCCCTACTTCAATGAAGGTATCAAACCCATCTGCAATCATATTTCGAATGGTTTTTTCCCAAAGCACTGGGCGCATGACCTGTTTTGCAACGGTCGCAACCAGTTCATCTGCCTTGTATGCTTCACCCGTAACGTTTGACATGATGGGCATAATCGGTTGGCAAACATCCATTTCATTTAACGCTGACTCGATTTTTTGTGCCACCCCTGCTAACATAGAGGTATGTGCAGGCACGCTCACTGGAAGCTTTATATATTTTGCTTTATATTCTTTACATAATATTGCCGCTTGTGCCAATGGTTGTTCTTGACCCGCAATGACGATTTGTCCTGGGCAATTAAAATTAACCGCCTCGCAAATGCCCAAATGTGTCACTCGGCTCAAAATTTCCTGCACCGTTTGTTCAGTTGCGCCAAGCACTGCTGCCATGCCGCCACCACTCGGTACTGCTTGCTCCATCCATTGACCACGTTGTCGCACGAGCTTGAGGCATTGTGTAAAGCTTAAAACGCCCCCTGCGACCAATGCGGCATATTCGCCTAGGCTAAAACCAGCCACTGCATCTACCTTGACACCATGTGCCTTAATTGCTTCATACACGGCGATGCTGACGGTAAATACGCTGGGTTGTGTATATTGTGTTTGATTGAGTAATTCCTTTGGCCCTTCAAAGCACCATGTCGCTACTTCTCCTGCAGCGTCAAAAATTACTTTGCTGTGTGCATTGCTCTCATAAAGAGACTTTCCCATGCCTACATATTGTGCGCCCTGTCCTGCAAATAAAATCGCTTTTTTCATCGCCATTTCCCCAATACAGCCTGTGCTTGCGAAAACATTTCTGCAATGATGTCAGCTGCACTTTGCTCTTTGCTCACCAAGCCTGCAATTTGACCTGCCATCACAGAGCCCATCGTGATATCACCTTCAACCACTGCACGGCGTAAGCCGCCAAGGCAAAGCTTTTCAATTTCATCAAGTGGTGCATTTTGTTTTTCTAATGCCGTCACTTGTCTTGTTAATTTGTTTTTCAATACACGCACTGGATGCCCTGTGCTTCGACCGCTCACTGCGGTATCAATATCCTTAGCACCAATAATCATGTCTTTATAATTTTGATGCACGGAACATTCATTTGCAACTAAAAAGCGTGTCCCTACCTGTACCCCTTGTGCGCCTAACATCATTGTCGCAGCAATCGCTCTGCCATCTGCAATACCCCCTGCCGCTATGACAGGGATATCGACAGCATCCACAACCTGTGGCAACAAGGTCATCGTGGTCAATTCGCCGATGTGTCCACCTGATTCCATCCCTTCAGCGACCACCGCATCTGCACCTGCACGCTCCATGCGAATGGCTAACGCAACGGACGGTATCACTGGAATAACAACAATGCCGTGCGACTTCCACAACTCAATAAATTGGCTCGGATTGCCAGCGCCCGTGGTTACCACCGAAACGCCTTCATCACACACCATTTGAGCGATTTCAGCCGCATTGGGGCTTAATAGCATAATATTCACACCAAACGGTTTATTAGTAGCTGCTTTTGTTTTTCTGATTTCTTGACGTACCCAATCCACTGGCGCATTTGCCGCAGCAATTAAGCCTACCCCTCCGCCGTTACTAACAGCGGCTGCTAGACTACTATCTGCAATCCACGCCATACCCCCCTGAATAATCGGGTACTGAACGTTGAGCAATTCAGTAATTTTGGTGTTAAACATTATGCCACCCCTTTAAAGAAG
>JACMMQ010000172.1 GCA_014378955.1 Clostridia bacterium | reverse complement strand
TCAAGTGTTTTTGAGGATTTATTGTACGAAAAAAGCAACACCTATTTGGCATTGCTTAAAGTTTGTATTTCTACTGCAAATTCTACTAGGATGATGTCCTCTCCGATGCGGTGTATGTTTTGCCACGGGATGATATAATCCTGTTGTTTGCCAAAGATACCGAAAAATTTTGTGCGACCTGGGACGATGACCGCTGTGATGTTGCCTTTTTCTAGGTCTAGTTCTACATCTATGACGTAGCCGTAACGTTTGCCGTCTAGGATGTTGATGACTTCTTTTTGTCGGAATTCGGAAATTCTGCTCATGTTACCACCTCTGGATATTGTATGCGAGGGGGTGGGTTTTAGAATGGGAAGTTGGGGGTGATGGGAATGGATTTTTGTTGTAGGGGCAGGATTTATCCGCCCGCGTGCGTTGCGTTATAATTGGTTTGGTGTTTGGGCGGATTTCATCCTGCCCGACGGGGATAGTGTTACGTTATAACTGATTTAAAGAACTGTAGCGGTTGCTCGACAACGCCAATTTTGCTTTGTCTTTTATACTCTTTCTGTGGATTGGTTTTGGCTGGCTTTGTGACTGAAAGTGTTTTGGCATTGTAGCCGTTGACGGCGGGCGAAGCCCTCAGCATGTCAACGGCTACAACGCTCAAAACACTAACTTGCTCGGCTGCAAAATTGGCTTTTTAGATATGCTTCCTCATATGCATCAAAGCACTTTTCTCCAACCTTGACACCTGCGCTTGCGAAATGCCGATTTCATCTGCTACTTCCATTTGCGTCTTTCCTTCAAAAAATCTTAATGTCAGTATATGTTTCTCACGCTCTCCTAGCTTATGCATTGCTTCTTTCAGTGCTATTTCCTCTAGCCAATTGCCGTCGTGGTTTTTTTCGTCTCTTACTTGATCCATGACGAAAATTGCGTCGCCACCGTCGTGATACACTGGTTCAAATAGCGAAATAGGGTCTTGTATTGCATCAAGCGCAAACACGACGTCCTCTTTTTGCATTTCAAGCTCCTTGGCTATTTCCATAATTGTTGGCTCTTTGCCGTTTTGGTTGGTGAGTCTTTCCTTGACTTGCAATGCCTTGTACGCCGTATCACGAAGAGATCGGCTTACACGAATGGCGTTATTATCTCTTAAATATCGTCTAATTTCGCCTATAATCATCGGTACAGCATAGGTGCTAAACCGTACGTTGTGTGACATGTCGAAATTGTCAATTGCCTTCATCAGCCCGATACAGCCCACTTGAAAAAGGTCATCGACATATTCGCCACGGTTGTTAAAACGTTGTATAACGGACAGCACCAGCCGCAAATTGCCGTTCACAAATTCCTCACGTGCTGTGGTATCCCCTGCGTGAATGCGATCGAACAACACCATCTTTTGGTCATTGGTCAGCACAGGCAGCTTGGAGGTGTTGACGCCACAGATTTCTACTTTATTCATATACATAAAAATACCTCCATTAACAATTCATGATAAATTCATTATTGCCAAACGGAGGGTTTTTATTCTATTGAATTTTATTCACTTATTGGTGATTTTACATTATCACTGCAAATACCAATCATTTTACTTCGTCAATGGTACAACCTTATAAATCATCGCTCCAGGCTTGCCGCCTGCAACATAAATGTATGTATCTGCTTCACTCTTTTGGACGACAAAAATGTCTTGCGCATCAAAGCTTTCACCCTCTTCTGTTTCCAATGCTAACTTTTCTGCGGCAACCACCGCAAAATGCTCTTTGCTAATGGTCTCCTCTCCTGCGTAGCCAAACACTTGTAACGCTCGCACACCATAGCTGCCCAGAGCTTCAAATAAAAGTCCATTGCCAAACGCTAGCCCCTTGAGCTTGGTATTGGGTGGGTTTGGTAGCGTGCCAACTAGGCTGTTTGCATTTGCATCCTTGCCGCCCACCTTTACCACCTGCACCCCATCCTGCGATAAGCCTACAAATGCGACTGCTTGCTCGTCTAGCATACGCTTCACCTCACCATTATCATAGGCGACTGAAATGGTTTGCACTATATCTTGCACGTTACATGCAACGATATCTTGCTTGGCATACGGTTCATTGCTTGAGAGTTTCCACGCCTTTGTCTGGCTAATTGCATCGTTTGAAATGCTCGAAACCGTCAACAACTTTTTACCGAATGGCACAATCGCCATGATATTTTCCCCACTCCATTGTCTGATGCCGTTACCCTTTGCGGAATACTGCATCAATGACCCAATATTATTGTTTAAGATATTGCGGTTATAAGTACCTGTTACAAAATCGTCCTCAAAGTTGACAGCTTTGGAAAAATCCAAACGTTCACCACTGCCATCCTTGATGTTTATCTCATCCGTCTCCTGCCACTTGAATGGGTCAATTTGAATCATTAGGCTACCCTCAGCCTCTACGCCCGTTACCGCTTCCTTCTTTTTGCCTGTCACCATGAGCATCTTGCTTTGTTCATTGTAGGACATGGCACCTACCATGAAATGTCTAAAATAAAACTTTTTGGTTTGCGTGGGTGCTTGCGGATTTGTAATGTCTAGCATTTGCACCGCTGAATAATAGCCGTCAAAGGGTAGCTTTTCGTCGTCATATTTTGGTTTGAGCAAGGTAAAATCTACATGATAGGCAATAAATGCAAATTTGCCATTCACGATTGCCTTATCTGCCTCGCCAAAATATCCTAAAAAGCCCACTGGGGCAACCTTGCGTACGAGTTGAAGCTTATATTTCAAGTCGCTTGCCACAGGTGCGATGGTTTGTAGGGGTTTGGATGTCTGTGTTGCATTTTCTAGCCATTCATTTGGCACGATAAAAGGTGTGTTTACGGAGGGCAATATTTTGCCTATTGTTTTATTCGTTCCGACAAAATCATTGCAAATAATCGACCCTGAAAAATGATTTGCTGCTAAGCTTAACTGATTTTCAGGTAAATAAAAGCGTCCCGATGCTTTTTTTGCTTGCAGTGTTAAATCGTTGTTGCTTACGATATTCACGTTGAGTGCCTCAAATGCACTGTTTCGGTCAACATATTTTATGCCGCCTAAGTACATGGTCACTTTGTCCGATGTATCAAAGCTCGCATCACTTGCAAGCAGTGTGAGCTTGTTCACAACAATATAGACTTTTTGCTCTCCCTTGACAGCTATTTGATGTACCCCACTGGATAAGCTTAACTGATCTATATAAATAAAAATCGGTATTTTCGACTGCTCAACGACAAAGGTTAGTGTGTTATTGCCCTTCATCGTCACGGCATGATAGGTTAGGGCGTATTGCGTTCCCGCATCCACTGGCTGGATGTTTATATCGGTGGATGTATCCACAGTGAGCAGCTTGCTCGGTATTAAAGCATCCTGATAGGTGAGCGTAGCAACCTTATTAAATGCTGGAAATGTTGCTACCGATTTCATTGTAATGGTTTTAGCCCCATCACTCGCCTTGACATCCTTGCCTGCATAAAAAGTCCCAGGTGTATGTGCATTTACCAAAAGCTGTCCTGCTTGAATGGCAAAGCTACAGTCATTTTCTGGTATATAGCCATCGAGATTGAATGATTTTTGGCTAATAACCGAGCAAGGCTTGCTATCAAACGTAAACTGTGATGACAAATCAACCACCGCTTGCGGTTTTTTTGCCATTTGTTTTGTCACCGTAATTTGACTGGTGCTTGGGTCAAACTGCACTGCCGCGCCAAAGCTTTCTGAAATAAAGCGTAATGGCACCATCGTTTTACCGTTGACCAGCTGTGGCGGTTGTAACAGCGGTATCGCTTTTTGGTCTACCGATGCTTCTTTGTTGTCAATTTGCAAGCCAATACGAACGCCTTCAAACGTCAGTGCAATAGTTTTGTCGATATCGTTCCAATCCACCGACGCACCAAAAGCTTCTGTAATGACACGCAATGGCACAAGTGTAGTGCCCTCAATCACAAACGGCATCTCCACTTTGACCTGCGTGCCATTAATATGTAATATATCCTCGCCCACCTTAAAGGCGATTTCTATTTTCGAACCCTCATTGGTTTGTATTTCTTGTGCTACAATAGGTGCTATTTGTTGCCATATGAGTGACACCACTATGCACAAAGCCAATATTGTTTTTTTCATAAAAAAACTCCCCTCAATAGAATATAACACTTATACTATACCACATACGCAAAAATGTCGCAACCACAATGCAAAACAAAGACTACCTAATCAAAGGTAGCCTTTATTGTTATTTATTTAAAAACGCTGTCTGCATTTTCATTTTTGAATTTTGCCACATTTCAACAATTTTAAACTTTATTTTAACAGGCACTTCGCCATCTTTATCACTATTCATCAAGTCCACTTCATCAGCGGTCAAAGACCTTTCCAATATTTCCTTGGATTGCTTGGGCAATTTTGCATGGGTGCTGTCAACAAAGCACAGCGGCGGAAAGAGTACGCACCACCAATTTTGACCCTTGCCCTCGCCGATA